>JANNKN010000206.1:0-13550 GCA_031396315.1 Deltaproteobacteria bacterium | reverse complement strand
TCGCGCCCGTCTCGCGCAGAATTTCCGCGACGCGCGCGGCGACGCCGACGCGCCGGAATTGTTGGGCGGAGAGATTCACCGCCACCGGCACGTCGCCGAGACCCTCATTGCGCCACGCGACCATCTGGCGACAAGCTTCGCGCAGCACCCAATCGCTGAGCTCCCCAATCAGTCCGGATTCTTCGGCAATCGGAATGAATTCGCCCGGCGCGAGTAGGCCTAATTCAGGCTCTTGCCAGCGCACGAGGCCCTCGAAGCCCGAGATCTCGTTCGAGCCGAGTGCGATTTTCGGCTGGTAGAGCAGCCTGAGCTCGCCACCCGCGATCGCGCTGCGCAGGCGGCCCGCGAGCTTGAAGCGGCGGAGCGCGGCTTCGCTGGTCGCGGCGCTGTGGGTTTGGGCACGGGGCCCGCCGAGACGCGCTTGCGCGAGTGCGCGGTCGGCGCTGCGCAGCACGGCGCTCGCGTCGTCGCCGTCGCGCGGGAAGAGTGCGGCGCCGGCGGTCGCGGCCACGAGCAGCTCGTGGTTCGCGACGCGAATCGGTGCGTCGAGGGTCGCCAATGCGCGCTCGGCGCACGCGAGCAGCGCCTCGGCGCTGCTCACGCCCGGAACGAGCAGGGCGAACTGTGCCTCGCTGGCGTGTGCGACGAACGCGCCGTCCGCGATCGCCGAGAGGCGCCGCGCGGCCTCCCGCAGGAGCTCGTCGGTCGCGTCGCGCCCGAGCGTCTCGGCTACGCGGCTGAAGCCGCCGAGCCCGAGCGAGATCACGCCGAGCGAAGCCGGAACCGCGAGCGAGCTTTCACTTGCAGGTGCCGCGAGGCGGGCGAATTCCCGTAACAAGCCCGTGCGATTCGGCAGGCCGGTGACGCCGTCGTGCTCGGCGAGAAACTCGGCACGCGCTTCCGAGCGGCGCCAAGCGCTGATGTCCTGCACCACGCCCTCGAGCGCGACCGCGTCGCCGTGGGCGTCGAGTGCAAGCTGCATGCGGTAGCGGAGCACGCGCTCGCCGCCGTCGTCACCGAGTACGCGCAGCTCGCCGCCTGCAATGCGGCCAGTGCGCAGGCACTCGCGCATGCGCTCGGCGAGCATTTCGAGTTCGCCCGCACTGAGGCGGGGTATGACGCCGCGCGCCGTCCCCAACAAGTGCCACAACTCCGAACCGCCGCCGAGGGCGCGGGTCGCGAGGTCGTACCGCCAGCTCGCGAGCTGCGCGAGCTGTTGCGCGTCGCGCAGCTGCGCCTCGCTCTCGCGCAGCGCGGCTTGCTGCGAGCGCGCGCGCAGCAGGAAGCGCGCGCGGTGGACGAGGGCGGCGAGCGGCTCCGCCTTGCTCGCGAAATCGCTGGCGCCCGCTTCGAAGGCGCGCGCGATCGCGTCGTCGTCGCTCCGGCCCGTGAGCACGATGATGGGCGTGTCGGCGCCGTCCATTCGCGCGCGGATGCGTTCGCAGACGTCGGTGCCCGCGAGGTCGGGGAGACCGAGATCGAGCACGACGAGGTCGGGCGCGCTGTCCGCGAATGCGGCGAGCGCTTCCGCGGCGGTCGCGACGCAGGTAACCGCGAGCCCGTCGCGTGCGAGAAGGCGCGTGAGTGCGCGGCGAATGCCAGCGTCGTCGTCGACCACGAGCACACGCGCGCGCTTTTGCGCGGCGCTTGCCGCCTCACGAACCGGCGTCTCGCGATCCCAAGCCGTCGTCATCGCGAGGCTTTTCGGCGGCTAGCGCGTGCGGCTTGAGGATTGCCGCTCGTACGCACCCGGGGTCTGACCCCGGTGCGTACGAGCGCGCTGCGGCGCGTCTTCTCCCGCAGGCACAGCGTCAGCCCGCCAGCTTTCCCACGAGCTTCGCGCGCAGGTGCCCCGCGCGATGCATCCAGCGGATCGCATCCGCGTACGTCTCGCTGGCGCCGCGGAACGCAATCCCGAGCTCGCGCGTCGTGCGGCTCGCATCGACGCCGGGCCACTGCGTCGCGTAGAGCATCGAGTCGAAGGTCAACGGGAAGGCGAAGTCCATGAATTGCTTCACGAAATCGCCCGCGCGGCCGAGCCTGAGCATGCCCGCGCCCGAGATCGCCGTGCGGCGCCGCAAGCGGCGTCCCGTGACGCGCTCGATCGTGGCGTAGTTCTCCGCCCACGAGAGCATCGGCGAAGCCGCGGCGTAGCGGTGCGGCCCCGGCGGCAGCTCGAGCAGCTTCACGTGCAGGGCCGCCACGTCGCGCACGTCCACCGGCTGAAAGCCGCCATCCGTGTCGACCGACATCTGTGCGATCCATGCCCAGAGCGCGCGGTTCCCGTCGGTCATGCCTGGATCGTCCGGCCCGAGGATGCCGACGGGATACGAAATGCGGATCGGCGCGCCGCCCTCCTGGAGCCTGCGCACGACGCGCTCGGCCTCGACCTTCGAGCGACCGTAGGCCGTGGTCGACTCGACGATCGCGCTCTCGGGCGTGAGCTGCTGCGGCCCCGGCTGGAAGAACACCGACATGCTCGAGACGTATACGATCGACGGCAGCCCGCGCTTCGCCGCGCCGACGATTACCTGCTCGACGCCGGCCGCATTCGTGTCGAGCACGCGCCGCGCCATCGACCTGCGCAGATCGACGAGCGCCGCTGCGTGGAAGACGGCGTCGCAGCCGCGCATCGCATCCGCGACCGAGGCTTCGTCGATCACGTCGCCGACCACGAGGTCGCTCGGCAGAAAGCCGTCGCGCGCGAACACGCGCTTCACCTTCTCGCGATCGCGCACGAGCAGGCGCACGTCGTGGCCCGCGGCCACCAGCGCGCGCACCGTGTGCGAGCCGGTGAAGCCCGTTCCGCCAGTGACCATCACGCGCATCGAGAGCGCCCGCCTGCGTGCATCGGGCGCAGCGTAGTCGCAACCGACCGCGAGATCAGCCGCGCGCCGCGATGACGCGTTGCGGCGCGCCCGTACGCACCGGGGTCAGACCCCGAGTGCGTACGAGCGCGCTGGCGCCCTACGCTGCGCCGCCTCGCACCAAGGAGTCACCGATGCGCGCAGCGCTGCACGTGGAAAAGGGCAAGCCGGTACAGCTGGTGGACGACGTCGAGATTCGCGATCCGCGCGCGGGCGAAGTGCTCGTGCGCGTGAACGCCTGCGGGGTGTGCCACTCGGACATCACGGTGATGGACGCCGGCATGACGACGCCGATCGTGCTCGGGCACGAGGCCGCGGGCGTGGTCGAGGCGGTGGGCGCGGGCGTCACGTCGCACAAACGCGGCGACAAGGTCGTGCTGACGCCGTGCCCGCCGTGCGGGACTTGTTACTGGTGCGTGCGCGGCGAGTTCAGCGTCTGCACGCTCGCGATGGGCGTGATGACCGGCGCGTTCCCCGACGGCTCGACGGGCCTCACGCGCAAAGGTGAGAAAGTGTGGCGCGGCCTCAACGTCGCCGCGTTCGCCGAGTACACCGTGACGCATGCGCAGGGCGCGGTGGTCGTGCCGCAGGACACCCCGCTCGACATCGCGTGCGTGGTGGGCTGCGCAGTGCAGACCGGCGTGGGCGCCGTACTGAACGCCGCGAAAGTGGAAGAGGGCGCCAGCGTATTTGTTACGGGACTCGGCGGCATCGGCCTGTCGGTGGTGCAGGGCGCACGCCTCGCGAATGCAGCCCTCGTGATCGTGAGCGACCCGGTCGCCGCGCGCCGCGAGATGGCGAAGGCCCTCGGCGCGACCCATACGCTCGACCCGAACAAAGACGACGTGCTCGCCGCGGTGCGCGATCTCACGGGCGGCATCGGCGCCGATTACGCCTTCGAGGCCGCCGGCGTCGCCGCGCTCGTCACGCAGTGCTTCTTCGCCGTGCGCATGGGCGGCACGATCATCGTGGTCGGCGCGCCGCCGATCGACCAAGCCGTGACACTCGCGCCTGCCGCGCTCGTCGCGTCGATGGGCAAGACGATCCGCGGCACGCTACTCGGCGACTGCAACAGCGTGCGCGACATCCCGCGCTTCCTCGCGCTCTGGCGCGCGGGGCGGCTCGACCTCGACGCACTGATTACGGGGCGCAGGCCGCTGAGCGAGATCAACGAGGCGATCTCAGATCTGCGCGCGGCGAAGGGCGTGAGGACGGTGCTGGCGGTGTGAGCAGATCGAGGTCAGTCCGCGGCGAGCTCGATCACGTTCAGATCGGGGTCGCGGAGGGCTGATTCGGCGCTCGGGTGCGAAAGCCCCAACACGACGTCGCTCAAAGGCATGGTCTCTCCATGCGCGCATGCGTCGCGCGCGATGTCTGGGTCACCGAGCGAGGTGGAGCCACCTGGCACTCCTCCTCACCGCCTCCTTCATCTCCCCCGCGCAGCGATCCAGCTCCACCAGCATCCAGTCCGCGTAGCTCGCCTCGCGCATCGCACTTCTCAGGTCCACGACGCCGTCGCCGAGCGCGACCATCGGCGACCCGGGCTCGTCCGCGGGGCCGTCCTTGAGGTGTAGACGCGTCACGCGCGCGCCGTGGTCCCTGATGACTGCGGCGGGATCGCGGCCCGCGGTCTTCGCCCAGTAGATGTCGAGCTCGAGCTCCACCGAGAGGTCGAGGCGCGCGACGAGTACGTCGAAGGCGGCGCGGCCGTCCTCGAGCGAGCGCCACTCCCAGAAGTGATTGTGGTAGCCGAGGCGCAGGCCGTGGTTCCGAGCGAGCGCGCATGCGGCATTCAGCTCGTCCGCGAACGCGGCAACGCGGCTCGCGCTCGAGAAGCGATCGGGGTGCCCGAGCGGCACGACCACGAGCGGCGCGCCGAGCGCCCCGGCGTCGTCGAACGCGCGCGCAGCGTCGTCGCCCAACGCCATCGCGTGCATGGAGGCGACCACGAGCCCGTTCGCATCGAGCAGCGCGCGAAACTCGCGCGCACTGCGCTCATGCAGCGCCGCCACCTCGGCGCCCGCGTAGCCGCAGCGCGCGACGAAGGCGAGCGTGCCTTCGAGGTCGCGCGCGCAGTCGTCGCGTAGCGTGTAGAGCTGGACGCCGAGGCGCGGGGTCATGGGCGCGACACTACCGCGCCGAGCTGAGCGGACGCGTTAGCCTGCGCGTCTTCGAGCAGGAGGGATGCGATGAGCCAGCAAGCCGACCCCGCGCAGCGAATCATGGATGGCCGCGCTTGGGAGGAATTCTGCGACACGCTGAAGGCCGCGGGCGCTGTGGTACTCGCGCAGTCGTCGCCCAACGATCCGCTCGATCGCGCCGAGGGTTATCGCTACCTGACGCGCTTGTTACGCGCCGGCCTCGAGACGTACGTGGAAGCCTCGGATTCCGAGCACCCGGTCTTTCAGCGCACGACGGGCGAGACGGTGAAGATGGGCATGGACAGCCCGGACAACATCTATCTGAATGCGCCGGTGAACGGCGCCAACGACTACCGCATCTGGGGAACACGCGGATCCGTCCATTACTTGGGCTTCGGCTCGCAGAAGGGCAACTACGCCTCGACCGGATCGCTGCAGACCACCGGCTATCTCGAAGCGAAGGACATGAAACTCGGCGCGGGCGGCGCGTTCGAGATCATCGCGTCCAGTAACAAGCGGACGGGCGAGGCGAACTGGCTGCCGATGGAGCCGGAGTCGCGCATGATCCAAATCCGCCAGACGCGGCTCGATCACGCGAAGGAGGAGCCCGCGCAGGTGAAGATCGAACGCATTGGCGGCGCCGCTGCGGTGAAGCCGCTCGATCCGGTGCGCTTCGACCGCATGCTGCAGGGCGCGGCCAAGATGGTGTTAGGGACGTCACGGCTGTTCCAGAAATGGAGCGAGGGCTTCACCAAGCACACGAACCAGCTGCCGCGCTTTCCGCACGAGGTGGCGTTCGCAGCCGGGGGCGACCCCAACATCGCCTACTACCACAGTCACTGGGTGCTGGCCGAGGACGAAGCGCTGGTCGTCGATCTCGCGCCGCCGGAGTGCGACTTCTGGAATTTCCAGCTCGCGAACTGGTGGATGGAGAGCCTCGATTACCGCTTCGCGAAGATTCACATCAACAAGCACACCGCGCAGTACGCAGCGGACGGCACGGTGCGCGCGATCGTGGCGGCGCGCGATCCGGGCCTGCCGAACTGGCTCGATACCTGCGGGCACACGAGCGGCACGATGTGCGTGCGCTGGATTCGCGCGAAGACGCACCCGGATCCGCGAGCACGCGTCGTGAAGCTGGCGGAGCTCGCGAAGTGAGCGAGGCCGCCGCGCTGACGTTCGTGCCGGAGGAAATGCTCGCCGAGGCGCGCGCGGCGGCAAAGCTCGAGAACTTCGGCGGCGACGATTTCTTGCCGGGCCTGCGCACGCTGTGCCGCACGTACGAAGCGAGCGCATGGTCCGCGAAGGGCCGCACGCGCAACCGCCGCCGCCTCGTGAACCTGCTAGCGACGCGTCTCAAGGTGGAGGCCGCGCTCGCGCAGCACCCGGAGATTCTCGCGCGTCCGGTGAAGCAGTCCGTCGTGCTCACCGGCCTGCCGCGCTCGGGCACATCCGCGCTCTTCAGCCTGTTAGGGGCCGACCCGGCCGCGCGCCCGCTGCGGCTCTGGGAGACGCAGTGCCCGGATCCGCTGCTGCTTCCGTCGGGCACGCCCGACCCGCGCCGCGCCGCGATCGAGGCTTACTACGCCCAAGGCCGCGAGAAGCGCCCCGAATTCACCAAGATTCACTTCACGAGCGCGGACACGCCGGAGGAGTGCGTGCTGCTACACGCCTACGCGATGCACGGTGTGCAGATGGGCGTCGAGATCTTCGTCGAACCTTACGCAAGCTGGTATCAGGCCGAGGCCGCCGACCTGCGCGGGTTGTACGCCTACCAGAAGCGCTTGATGCAGCTGCTCGACTGGCAGCGGCCCGGCGAGCGCTGGCTGCTGAAGGCGCCGGCGCACTTGTGGGGACTGGGCGCGCTGATCGCGACCTTCCCCGACGTCGCGATCGTGTGGAACCATCGCGACCCCGTTGCGTGCATCGCCTCGGCGTGCAGCATGACCCAGGCGCTGATGGCGACGCTGAGCTTCGATCCCCAACAGCTCGGCCCCGCGGTGCTCGAGTTCTACTCGCGCTCGGTCGATCGCGGGCTCGCGGCGCGCGAACGGGCCGACCCCGCGCGCTTCTTCGACGTGCCCTACGCCGAGTTCAGTCGCTCTCCGCTCGCCTGTGCCGAGCGCATCTACGCGCACTTCGCGCTACCGCTGCCCGCGGCGTCACGCGCTGCGATCGGCGCGTTCGCGGCCGAGAACCCGGAGGGCAAGCACGGCAAGCACGAGTACGACCTTGCGCAGTACGGGCTCGACGAGGAGCGCGTGCGAGCGCGCTTCGCGAGCTACGTGGCGCGCTTCGGGGGATTGCACGAATGAGCGGCGGGCCGGATTTCGCCTCGCGCTATGGCCCCTGGTCGGTCGTGCTCGGCGCGGCGCAGGGCATCGGCCTCGCGTTCGCGCGGGAGCTGGCGCGGCGCGGCGTCTCCGTGCTGCTCGTGGACGTGCGCGAGGATTTGCTCGACGCCGCGGCCGATGGTGTGCGCGCGGCGAACGCTGCGGTGGACGTCGAGACTGCCGCGATCGATCTCGCCGGCGCCGACGTCGGCTCGCGCCTGCGCGGCGTGCTCGGGCGCCTCGACGTCGGCCTCGCGGTCTATACCGCGATGCTCCCGCTCTCCGGCGCGTTCCTCGACGTGCCGCTCGCTCGCCATCAGCAAGCCGTCGGTGTCGGCGTGAACGGCGTGCTCGCGGCGAGCCACTTCTTCGGAGAGCGGCTGGTGAAGCGCGGGCGCGGCGGGCTGATCCTCACCTCGTCGCTCGCGGGTTATCAGGGTACCGCCTGGGTCGCCGAGTACGCCGCGGCGAAGGCCTTCGACCTCGTGCTCGCCGAGGGCCTGTGGTGGGAGTGGCGCGACGCTGGCGTCGATGTGGTCGCGCTCTGCCCGGGCAACACCGACACGCCGGGCCTCCGTAACAACAATCCGCTCGCGGACCCAAGCACCTTCGCGGACCCCGCCGACGTCGCGCGCGAGGCACTCGATCATCTGCTCGTCGCGCGCGAGCAGGGTCCGGTGTGCGTTCCAGGTGTGGATAATCGCGCGGTGCGTGCCGCGTTCGACAAGCTGCCGCGCCAGCAGGTGGTCGAGATCATCGGCGCGAGCACGAAGAAGATGTTTACTGGCTGACTAATGCCCGGAGTCGCGGGCGAACTCGAGGAGGGTCGACGATGCCGAGCTTGGTACGCCTGGTGTTGATCCCCGCGGCGCTCGCCGCGTCCATTCTGGCGGGAATCGAGCCTGCAACGGCGGGGCCAGCACCGCCGACCCCGAGTGCGCCGGTGCCCCCGCCCGAGGTTCCGGTGAGGCCTGCCGGTACTCCTTTCCGTCTGCAGATCCTGGCCGGGGCCGCGTCGGATGCGGGCTTCGACGGCGCAGACGTGAGCTGGCTGCGCACCGGCGCGCGTCTAGGTGTGGGCGGACCGGTTTCCGATCGCGTCGATCTCAACCTGCAGCTGCACGGCGAAGCCATCCAGTTCGACGTGGACGGGGACGAGAATTTCCTCAACGCGGGGCGACCGGGCGTGCCGTTCGATGATTTGATCCGGAGCGGCGCGCGGCTTGGGGTCGGCTTCCGCGTGTATGAGAGGTGGATGCTGGTCGGGGAGAGCTACCTGCAATTGAATTTCGAGCGAGGCGCACACTGGGTCGACGCGCTCGAGGGCGGCGTCGTGCTGGGAGCCGGCCGCCGATCGGACAAGCTGGAGGCGCTGCTCGGCGTGAAGCTGGGATCGCGGCTCGACCGCGACGGTCTCTCCGTACAGCCGACTCTACGCGTCCGTTGGAAAATCGACGACCACTGGCGCCTCGGCTTCAACAACGGAGACATCCGGGTGGAGCGCGAGCTCTCCGAGCAATGGACAGTCAGCTTGGCTGCCGCATATCAAGCGGATCGCTTCCGGCTCTCCGACCGTGACGACGGCCCGGGTGGAGTGGGCAACGGATCGCTCGCCCACAGACGCGTGCCCGTGACGCTCGGGGTCGAGTGGCAGCCGAGCTCGCGCTGGCGCGTGCAGGTGCGCGGAGGTGCGGTCGCGTGGCAGCGATTCAAGGTGGACGACGAGGATGCGGACGGATTCGACGCTGCGACCTCGGATCGTGCGGCGCCGTTTGCCTCGCTCGACATCACGGCGAACTTCTGACGCGCGCGCGGTGATTGCGCAGGCTCGACGTGCCATTGCCGGCGCGCGATCCCCTGCTCGTCGCGCGATCAGGGACGATCTGACTGTCAATCCTCGATGCACCAAACCCGTTGTGGAATGAAGCACTCCATATAGTTCGCTTCCCACGGCGACGGTGGGTGGCTCGGCGCGAGGAACCAGTCTGCCGAGGCGCCCCACTTCGCGGTGGTTCCGTAGTGGAGCGGGTTCTGTGAATCCGAAGTCCACAACGCGCAGTTGGCGCGACCCACAAACGCGAGAGTCTGCCCGGAAAACCCTCCGGTGCGCACCCAACCCTGCTCGGACGAGGGCGGCCCGTAGCCCTGGTCTCCCGGGCCGCTCGTCGATGCCACATATCGCATGGGGGACGATTGCATGAGCTCTGCAAACGACGCCATGTGGAAGCCCGCGGCGCAAGCTGTGAGCGCCTGACTCCCGGTGTGAGTCGTCGCGGTCTGGTAGTACCGCCGCGCGTTGTCGCGCGTGCAGCCACCGTCGTCACACACGTTGCCGCCGGTAGGTGCCCCGCCGACGCGCGATCCGCCCAGGTTGGCGGTGAACGAATTGCCTTCGAACGCGACGGCCGCACCGAGAGTTCCGCCAGCGCCGCCGTTGCGGGCGGAGCTGTTGCCAGTGACGACACCACTCTGCGCGAAGATCCCCGCGAGGCCGTTCCCAGAGACCAGGTTATCGACGATCCGCGCCTCGAGATCGGCAGAGATGCCACGCCCGCCATTGCTCGCGGAGATGGATCCGCGCACGAGCGAGCCCTGGCCGACGCGGATCCCGGTGCCCACATTGTGAACCACGTTCACGTTCTCGACCCGCGCCGACCACGAGAGCCGGATCCCGTCGTTCCCCATGCCGCGAATGATCCCGTCGTGGACCGTCACGTCGTTGCCGCCGCTGATCCCGACCCCGCTCCCGGCGGGCGAGCAGTTCGTCGCGGGAATTCCGAGACAGCTCGCAATTCCCTGGATGACGAAGCCGTTCAGATCGATGTCCGCCGCGACTCCCGGCACGATCTCGATGCCGCTCACGCCAGCGCCGTTGACGTGCAGGTTGCTCGTGAGGCGGTAGCGGCCCTCGTTGGCGGAGATGGTCACCGGGAGCAGGGGCGCGTCGCCGGGGAAGCAGCCGGTGAGAACTGCGCACGTCTCGTTGATCTCGAGCGCGCCATCGCCCGCCAGCCCGGGCGTGGCGACGAGCGTGAGCGCAATCGCCAACGCCGCACTTCGCTGCATGCGATCTCTCCTCAGCGGCTTCGCTCACCGCGGCTGAGGTGACGAGCCCGGCTCGAGCGCGGCCATCCGATCACACCCGCGATGCTCAGCAGCACGAGCGTCCCCGCCTCGGGCACCAACTGCACCTGATAAGTCGCGGTCGCTGCCGTGGCGCTCGCGAGAAAGGCTCCACCGGCCGCGGGATCGCCGCTCCACCATTCGCCGCCGATCACGAAGAGCCCCGCGTTCAGCGAGCCGATCGGGGCGCTCGGGTCCCAAGTGAACGCGAACAGCCCCGCCGACCCGATGGCGAAGGGGGTCGTCCGGGATTCGCCCGGAGCGAGCACCGGAAAGTCGAAGAGAGCGGAGTCGGGTGTGCCGTCCAGGAACACGCCTGTATCGAGCGACGTGAGCACCAGCCAGTCGGCCGGGCTGGGATTCGTGAGCGTGTAGCCGAAGCCGAGCGTCTCTCCGGCAGCGCCGGAGAGAACACCGCTCGCGGGGAGCGTCGCGAACGTGAACGAGGTTGCCGTCGCCGCGGACGGTGCGAGTGCCGCGACGGCGAGGCCGAGAAGGAGAGCGTGTCGCCTCATGGGGTGTCCTGTCTGCTCACTTGTAGGTGGCCTGCGTCAGCGAAAAGCTGAACGTGCCGAAGTCAGCGTCGACGGCGCCATGCTCGCTGAGCGCGAAGCGCACGACGCCTGGATCGACGCGCATGCTCATCCGCACCGTCGTGGAGGCGCCGGGAGCGAGCGTGCCGAGCGCGATCGGCAGAGCCGGGCCGAGCGTCGAATCGAGAGAGACGTTTCCCACGCCCTGCAGCGTGCGAGCCGTGACCGAAGCGACGCGCGCATCGAGCGCGGTCGCGACGCCAGTGTTCGTGAAGGTGATGTCGACCTCCACGACGTTCGGCGTCGGGCTCGGCGCCTTTGCGCTGATGCGAGCCGAGAGCGCTGGGCGTGGGTCGCCGCTGGCGAGGCGGAGGCGCGTGCTCAGCAACTCGTGCTGCCGCTCGAGCAGGGGCTCTGGGGGCTCCGATCGTCTTCGGTCGAGGCTCGGGTCCGGCAGCGCGCTCCATGCGGCGATCGCGTCGCCGATGCGCTCTGCTGCCTGATCGAGGTCGCCTTCGTACCGATCGAGATCCGAGATCAGGGTAAGCGCGAGCAGACTGCTCGGCTGGCGCGCGAGCAGCGACGTCAGGCCTGCGCGCGCAGCGTTCGTGTCGCCGAGCAGAATTCGATAGCGCGCGTCGAAGATCGCGAGTGCTTCGTCCTCCAGCGCAGTGGGCTGAGCGATGGGATCGCGCAGCTCGAGGCGCGCAGCCGCGCTCGCCACCATGCCGTGATAACTGCCCGCCTGCGTGACCGCGGTGGCATCGAGGACGGCGCGAACGCGGTAGGTGCCGGGCGGCAGTGCCGCGGTGTCCGCAGGCGCCACGTAGGCGAGAGCCATTCCCGTCGCGTCGTGATCGAGGCTCAGACTCCGCGCGCCGGCGCGGACCGCGACCGTCGGCCAGCTCACGGGCGCACCGGCGTCGTCGGTCACCTCGAAGCGAACGAGCAGCGACCAGTCGATCGGATGCGCGACCGGGATCGGATTCGAGGCCGCCGACTGCGCGGGCCAATCTGGATGGATGAGGAGCGCGCTCAAGAAGAGCGCGGAGCCGCGATAGGCCACGGTCCCCTCGGGCCCCTCCGCGCCGCCGCTGACCTCTGGATCGAGGAGCGCTGCCGCCGCGCTTGGCGCAGCCGTGGGCGAACAGGGACCGCTGACTCCGATCAACGGGGCCGCGGCGAGGAGCGCGATCGAGATGCGCCACCAGCGAGTGCTCACGGGCATTGCGCGCCTCCATTCGTGGCGAGCACGAGATCTGGGAGCGCGTCGCTCACGCGAATCTGGTGCCGGCAATCGCCGCGCTCGAGCGAAGAGCAGGAGTCGCCGTAGCGGCTGCGCGGCATGCGCGATGCTGCGTTCACGCCGCTACCCGACGCGGACGCATCCATCCCGGTGCCCGCTTGCTCGCTGCCGGCCCACCAGCGCACGCGCGGCGTGGTCTGCTGTGCGGGCTCGAGCGTGTAGGCGCTTGCCGAGCGGTAGCGCATGAAGCAGTCGTGAGCCCCGCCGTGCTCGCCTCGCGCGCTTCCGACGTAGACCTCCAGCTCCGCGAACGAGCTCGAGAGCGCGAAGAGATCGGCCAGCTCCTGCGCATTCAATGCGCCGGTCCCGGATTCCGCGCGGATCTCGATCGGGTACGACCCGTTGCGCGAGTGCTCCGTGACCCCGTTGGTCGCCGGGTCGAGCACCCACTTCACTTCTCGCAGATCGGTCTCCCCGTGGTGGTCGACGCTGATCGCATGCGCGAGCTCGTGGGCGACCGTTCGCTGCAAATGCTGGGGCGGACGCCGGTAGATCGAAGTGCCCGACATGAAAACCTGGGGTGCGACGCACACCTGCGTCGTGGTGCGCGGAAGCAGGCGCAAGCACTCGCCGCTCGGGCAGCCCGCGCTCGCTCCGGCGTTGGGGTCCGCGACCGCGTGTCCGGCGAGGTTCTTGCCGCACGATCCCTGTACGACGCGAACTCCGTGCTGCTCGACGACGTGCGCGCCCTGGCCATCGTTGTAGTTCACCACACTGCCGGCATCGATCTCCTCGTCCAGCAGCTCGTGGTGTATCCGCAGACGACCGCCGCTCGCGAGCAGCTTGAAGCCTGGGACCAACACGGGCCCGTAGTCGTTCTTGACGAACAGATCCTTCTCGTTGGGATCGGTCTCGCGCTTGGTGTCGCCGCGCGCGTGCTTCCCGCCGACGAAGAAGCCGCGGTACTCCTCGTACAGCGAAAGCCCGTCGCCGAGGTGCTGCCCACTTCCGCCCGGGTTGTCCTCGCCGTCCTCGGAGTCCGCCTTGCCCGCCACGTTGTGCTGCTGCTTCCACTCGTCCGCGATGTGCGAGCTCGCGTCGCGCTTGGGCAGGCGAACGCGCTTCACGTTCGGATCGCTGATCAGCTGCCCCTTCAGCACATACCCGCTGTCGAGCGTGGCGCTGACTTCGAGCTCGCCGAACGCGCCCCAGTCATACGCGCTGAGCTTCGCGGTGGCGGTACTGCTGACGCCTTGGGAAGCCTGCGCGCGCGACGTATCGCCCGTGCTCACGCTGACGGTCGACAC
>JANNKN010000185.1:0-2260 GCA_031396315.1 Deltaproteobacteria bacterium | reverse complement strand
CTGCATCGCCACCGCAGTCAGTACGAGCTCCGGGGCGGAGCAATGCGAGTACTCCTCGAGGACGTGGTGCTCGACCGCCCAGACCCAGTGGAAGCCGAGCTCGTCCGCCAGCCGCGCCTGCTCAAGCGCGTTCTCGTAGACCTGTCGCTCGATCGCCCCGCTGAAAGGCCGCGGGACCGACAGCTCGAAGAAGATTCCGAACTTCACGCGCACTCCTGCTCGAAAAACCCACGTTACGACGGCGTAACCCGCGGCGCTCCCGTGGCGACTCCCTGTGAGGCGCCGCACAGTCTGCTCGACGTCCGCGGCGGAGATCCCCAATGAGCGAGGCCACCCAGCGCGCGCGCACCGCCCGGGCGCGCAGCCTGCCAATCCCGCTCTGGGACGACTACGGACAGGCCGAGCACTTCGCAGGCCTGCTCGCGCTCGCCGCACTGGTCGTCGCGATTCCGTACCTCGTGGCCGAGCGCATGGTCGTCGCCGAGATCTGCTTCGCGCTCGCGACGACACTGATCGGGCTCAGCACCTGGTTCGCGCGCGGGGGCCCCCGCTGGGCCGTCGGGATCGGCACTCCGCTCAGCATGACGATCGCGGCGCTTGCGCTGCTCTACGTCACTGCCGGCACCGGCATCGCATCGGCGGCAATGCTCGCCCTCGTGCCCGGCGTCGCCGTGCTCTGGGGCGGTTCCAAGCGCACGGGCTTCATCTTCCTCACCGTCACGCTGCTCAGCCCGCTCGCGATCGTTGCGCTGGCGCCGGAGTCGGTCACGCCCGGCGCGGAGCCCTGGATCGCCTATTCGCGCGCGACGTGGATGATCGGCCCGCTCGCGCTCGGTCTCTTCTTCTTTGCACGCTCGTGGGCCGCGGCTCACGGCGCGTGGCAGGACGACGTGATCGCGACCCACGCCGTGCTCGCCGCCAGCGAGGCGCGCTTCAAGGCGTACGTCGAGAACGCCCACGACGTCACGGCCGAGCTCGACGGCCGCGGGCGCGTGCTGTTCGTCGCCGAGAAGCGGGAGGCGCACTACGCGCTGCCCATCGCCGAGTTGTTGGGGACCGACGGCGGCGACTACATCCACTGCGACGATCTCGCGACGGCGCGCCGGGCGTTCGAGGCCGCCGCAGCCGGTCACGCGAACGTGAGCGAGCCGATTCGTTACCGCGGGGCGCGCGAAGGCTGGCGCTTCCTGCGCGTGGCCGTGAACTCGTACCGCACGCAAGCGGGCAAGCTGCGCTTCGTGGTGCAGGCGCGCGACGAGACGGCGCTGCAGGAAGCGCAGGCGGAGCGCGATCGCCTGGTCGCAGAGCTCGAGCGGGCGCTCGCCCGCATCGAGACGCTGCGCGGGCGGCACGCGATCTGCGCGAGCTGCAAGGACATGAAGAACGAGCACGGCGCCTGGGAGCCGATCGACGAATACCTCGCGAGCCGCAGCCTCGCAGAGCTATCTCACGGCCTGTGCCCACGCTGCGTCGAGAAGAAGCTCGCCTAGCGTTCGCGTCGGGCGGAGGGCGCGCGTGACCTGGCTACCCGAGCAAGCAGCCGGCGCGAACGAGTTCGAGCGCGTGTTCGGCCTGCGCGAAAACTTGTTCGGCGCGTGGCGCGCGTTCGCTTCGCTGCTCTGGGAGAAGCGGCTCGCCCCGCCCGTGATCCTACAGCTCGTGCAGCTGCGCGTGCGCCAGATGCACGGCCTCGAGCTCGGCGGGGAACGCATGAGCGAGGCACTCGATGCGGGCTGGGACGAGAGCCGCATCGCCGAGCTGGATGCGTGGTGGAAGAGTGCGCGCTTCGACGCGGCAGAGCGCGCCTGCCTGCGGCTCGCCGAGCAATTCGTGCTCGACGCCAAGGGCATCTCGGACGACGAGGTCGGGCCGGTACGCGCCGCGCTCGACGACGCCACGGTGGTCGCGCTGGTAGAGGCACTCGCGATTTTCGACGGCTTTGCGCGCTTTCAGAAGATGTTGGGGATCGCGCCGGCAAGCGGCGCTTCGCCGCGCGCAGCGAGCCATCGGCGAGCGAAGACGCATGCGCCAGCGATGCGCATCGCACTGCCCAAGCCGCTCGGAGACGATCCGATCCAGGCGAGCGCGCTCGCGCATCAGCCCGAGGCGCTTACGGCGTTCATGAGGCTCTACGGAACGCTCTGGAGCCGCGGCCTGCTCAGCCACTCGACCAAGGAGATGGCGCGCATACGCAGCGCGCGCACCGTCGACTGCGGCTTTTGAAAGAGCACGCGCTTCGCAGGTGCGAAGCACGAGGGCC
>JANNKN010000171.1:0-9723 GCA_031396315.1 Deltaproteobacteria bacterium | reverse complement strand
GAGCACGACGGTCACGATTTCCATGTCGCGGTGGCCGTGCGTCCCGAAGCCTTGCCCGGGCGCGACGCGGTCCTCGTTGATGACGCGCAAGCTGCGAAAGCCGAGGTGCGCGGGGTCGACATAATCGCCGAAGGCAAAGCTGTGCCAGCTGTCGAGCCAGGAGAACCGGGTGTGGCCTCGCTCGGCGGCACGGCGGATGCGGATCACGGGGAGGGCCTCCACGAGGGCGCGGGAGCTGGCGGTTATCGCGGACGAGCAACGCCCTGGCAACTGGCCGAACCGCGGTGACCGGCGCACTCGCCCGGCGCGGCGCCGGCTGCCACCCTGAGCGCATGCCCGAGGTCATCCCCACGCTGCGCATCGCGAAGCTCGCGGCGAGCCGCGATTTCTATCTGCGCGCGCTCGGCTTTCGCGTCGACTGGGAGCACGCCGACGACGCGGGCGCGCTGTTCGCGCAGCTCTCGCGCGAGGGCATGCTGCTCTACCTGAGCGAGCGCGCGGAGGACGGCGCCGGCCGCGCGCTCATCCATTTGTATGTGCCGAGCGTCGACGCGTGGCACGCCGAGTTCTTCGAGCGCGGCGTGGATGCGCCGCTTCCGCAAGACAAGCCCTGGGGCAACCGCGAGTTCCGCGTCGTCGACCCCGACGGCAACCAGCTTTGCGTGTGTACCCCGCTGAACCAGAAGAGGTGACGCATGCCGACCGCCAAACACGTAGGGATCGTGGCCGTGAGCGCCGAGGGCGCCGCGCTCTGCTATCGCACGTTCTGCGTCGAGGCCGCGGAGCTGTTAGGCCCGCACGCGCACCCGGAGGTGTCGCTGCACACCTTCCCGCTCGCCGCGTACATGGAGCACTGCGATGCCGGCCGTTGGGAGAGCGTGGGGGCGATGCTGCTCGCCTCCGCCGCGAAGCTGCAAGCGAACGGCGCGCAGCTGCTGATCTGCCCTGACAACACGATCCATCAGGGGCTCGACCTCGTGCGCGCGCGCGCGCCGCTGCCGTGGCTGCACATCGCGGAAGAAGTCGCACGCAGCGCCGTGGAGCGCGGCTTCAAGAAGGTGGGAGTGCTCGGCACGAAGCTGTTGATGGAGGGCCCGGTCTACGCCGGCCCGTTCGCCGCCGCCGGCATCGAGAAGGTGATTCCGAACGACGAGGACCGCGCGAAGATCGACGAGATCATCTTCGGCGAGCTCGTCTACGGCCGCCTCGAGAGCCTCTCGCGCAGGTTCTTCGGCCGCGTGATTCGGCGACTCGAAAAAACTGGCTGCGACGCCGTCGCGCTCAGCTGCACCGAGATCCCGCTGCTCGTCGGCGAGGCCGACTCGCCGCTGCCGGTGCTCGACTCGACGCGAACGCTCGCGCGCGCGGCGCTGCGGGAGGCGGTGGCGGGATGAGCGGTTCGCGGCGAAGCGCGGCTGGCCGAGATTCCGTAGTGCGTGCAATCGCTCGCTTTCTGCGCGTCGCGCTTCTCCTCGCCTCGCTGCCTGCAGCCGCGGAGCCCGTGCCCGGCTCGCTGCCTCTGCATTGGAACGAGGGCGCCGCCGACTGCACAGCGACTCCGCAGCCGCCGCTCGAGGTGCACGCCTACGAGCCGCGAACGTTCATCCTTCGGCAGAGCCCGTGCGCAACGTTCGAAGCGCCCTTTCTCTATCTCCTGGTCGGCTCGGAACGCGCGCTGTTGATCGACACGGGCGCCATCGAAGACCCCGCAGCCATGCCGCTCGCGGAGACGGTCGCGCGGTTGTTGGGGAACGAGCGCGCTGCTCAGCTGCCACTCCTCGTCGTGCACACGCACGCACACTCCGATCACAGGGCGGGCGACGCGCAGTTTCGGGGCCGCGCGGGCGTCGAGGTCGTGCCCGCGCAGCTGGAGGCGGTGCGCGCGCACTTTCGCCTGGACGAGTGGCCGCGCGGCGCCGGCCGGATCGACCTCGGCGATCGCGTCGTCGACCTGATTCCCGTGCCTGGCCACCACGCCGCGCACCTGGCGTTCTACGACCAGCGAACCGCGCTGCTCCTGACTGGCGACTTCTTGTTGAGAGGCCGGTTGCTGATCGACGATCTCGACGCGTATCGGGCGAGCGCGCAGCGGCTGATCGAGTTCGTCGAGCCGCTTCCCGTGGCTCACGTTCTGGGCGCGCACGTGGAGCTCGACGACACCGGCGAGCTCTTCGCGTGGGGCTCCGAGCATCATCCCGGCGAGGCGCCTCTCGCGTTGACTCGAGACGATCTCGTCTCCCTGCCGGCGGCGCTGGGCGAGTTCAATGGCTTCTTTGCGAGCCATCCGCACTACGTCCTCTCGAACCCGCTCCGCAACCTCGCGGCCAGTGCGGCTGGCGTGTTGGGCGTGCTCGGCCTCGCGATTTGGGCGACGCGAAGCCTGCTGCGGCGAAGGCGACGGATCGTCCACAACGCGGGTTGAGCTGACGAATCGGCGCGCGGACTCGACGCTCGACCGGCTAGCGCGTCGCGGAGAAGTACAACCTGTTAGGCGTCGCGGCGTCCGTGCTCCAGCTCGGCATGCTCTCGTCCCAGCCGTCGCCCGCCGTCACGTTGTGCACGGCCGTCACGCTCGGTGTCGCGCCAGCCAGGTCGAGGTCGAACACGAGCACGTCGATCGCGTCGCCGGCGACGATCGTGGAATCGAGCGACCAGAGCGCGAGGCGGTTGCTGGCGGCGTTCCAGCGCGGGAAGAAGTCGGCGATCGTCGGGTCCGGAAGCAGGAAGGTGATCGACGCGTCCGCCGGCTGCGCGGCGTCGGTGAAGCGGCCGACGAAGGCATCCCAGTCGCCGAAGGGGCCGGGCGCGTTCGCGAGGTGGCGGTAGCTCGCGATCCAAGTTCCGTCGGGCGAGATCTGCGCGTCGTAATCACCGGGCGGAAAGAAGTTCAAGGTGCCGTCGGCCGGCGCGGTGCGCTGCGTGACGCTCTCGAGCGTCCAGGTATTTCGGTTCAGCGTGCCCGTGTAGAGGCGGCTCGAGCGCACGCCCGCCGTGATGCGCTCGCGTTTCCACACGATGCGATCGTTCGGCCCCCACTGGCAGTCGCTGTCGAGCTCGTCGCTCGCCGGCGCGTTGTTTGCGTAATCGATCCGCACTTTGCGGCGGCCGTCGTCTTCCATCGCGTAGAGGCGCAGCTGGAAGGTGCCGGGGGAGTGGCGATCGGACGCCCAGATGATGTGCGTGCCGTCCGGCGAGACGTGGGGCGTCACGTCGATCCAGCCGTTGTTGATGCGCACCCCGAAGCCGTCGAAGTCCGTGAGCATGCGCGGGCGCGTGCCGTCGAGGTTCATCTTCGAGATCGCGCTCGCAGAGAGATCGTTCTCGTCGAACTCCCCATCGAGGTTCACGTCCGCGAGGTAGGTCTGATAAATCAAGTAGGGCGCGTCGCTCGGGCCCTGAACGACGTGGTTCTCCGACATGCGCGTCGCGCTGAGCTGCGTGCGGCCGCTGCCGTCCACGTTCTGCTCGAACACGGCGTGCTCGATCGTCGGCACCGCGGTCGTGGTGAGCGGCAGAGGATCGCCGCGATCCGTCATGGTGTCGTTGTCGGTATCGGTGTCGAGCGGGTCAGTTTCCCAGACGAAGATCTCTTCGCCGTCCCAAATGCCATCGCCATCCGTGTCGGGGTCCTGCGGGTCGGTGCCGAAGAACGATTCGTCGCCGCTGAAGACGCCGTCGCCATCGCGGTCGCTGCCGCCGAGCTGCACGTTGCACGCGGAAGCCGCGAGTGCGACGAGCAGGCAAAGGGAGATCCGGGCGAGGAGGCTTCGCGGGTCGACGAGGGCGTGCATGCGCATCGCATCGTCCAACCCGCGACGCGACTTCAAGTTGCGCTCGGGCGTCCGGGTGGGGGCGCGGCTGATTTGCGGCTGCGCCAGCTGCCGAGCAAGGCGGTCGCGAGGCCGAGCAGCAGCTCGTCGGCGAACGGGATGACGTCCGGCACCACGAGATCGAGTGCGAACAGCACGGCGGTGAGCGCGAACAGCTTGGGGAAGCGCAGCTGCGCGGCGCGGGAGACGAACCAACCGAGGAGCATCGGGCGTGCGGCCATCATGCGGCAGTGTACGCGCCCGGCGCGCCTGCGTTCGCGGCGGAATAGGCTGTACGCGTGGCAGCCAGGAAATCACAGGCGACGGCGGCGACGGGAGCGCGCCGGACGGCGCGCGCGGCGCTCGCTTTCGTACGCGCGCATGGAGTCGTGCTGGTCTCGGCGCGCGGTGCCGCGCCCTCCCTCGCGGAGTGGGTGGCCGGCGAACCGATTCGCGGCAGCTGGTGGGCGCACCCGCGAGGGCACGAGGTCTACGCGCTCGCGAGCGCCGTCAGCGAAGCGCCGGACGTGCTCGTGTGCCGGATTCTCGGCGGCAAGGTGACGCTCGTACACCGGCGCCTCTGGCCGGCGTTGGTGCGCGCGGCGCCGCGCTTCACACGCGAGCGGCTCGCGCGCGTGATCGAGGAGCACACCGCGCACGGGCACCACGAGGCGCGCGCGCTGCCGTTCCCGCGCTGGGTGCCGGCCGAGGTTCGCGCTGCGGCGAAGGCGCTCACGCTCGAGCGCGCCCTCGCACAGCTCGCGGCGGCGCGGCTCGCTCCGTAACACCTCGTGGCCCGCTCTCCGGCGCGCTTTGTCGCTTTCTACAGGCGACGCGCGGGGCTTCCTCCGCATACGCTCGCCTCCCCCAACAACTCGGAGGCGGAGAACGTGCGAGAGAAGCGAGTGCAGGTGGAGACGATGCGGGCGGTGCGAACGATCTCGGCGGCAACGCCGAGCCCAGCCGGCGGGGGCGCCTTCGCGGGCGACACGCCGCTCGTGCGCCGTGTCTGCGAGCAGCTCGCTACGGCGGCGGCGCTGCGCTGCCCGCTGCTGCTCGTCGGCGAGCCCGGCTCGGGCCGAACGCACGCCGCTCGCTGGCTGCATGCGCAGGCGAATACAGGCGCGCCGTTCCTCGCGCTGCGGGGGTTGCCACCGCGTGCGGGCGACGCGCTCGGCGCAGCAACCGTGTTCGCGCGGCAGCTCGACGAGGCGCCGCTCGCGGTGCAGGCCGAGTGGCGCACGTGGCTCGCGCACGCGCCGAGCGGCGTCCGCGTCGTCGCCTCGGCCGCGAGCGCGTGGCCGCTCGAGAACGCGGACGCCGCGCTGTTCACCGAGCTGCGCCGCTTCGTGGTTGCGGTACCCGCGCTGCGCGAGCGGCGCGACGATCTCGCCGCGATCGTCGCCGACATGGCGCGCGAGATCGCGCACGAGCTCGGCGCGCCCCCCGTTGCGATCTCTCCAGGCGCGCTGAACGCGCTGCGGCGCGCGCACTTCCTCGCGAGCGCGGCGAGCCTGCGCCATGCGCTCGAGCGCTTCGCTGCCCACGCACGGGCAGGCGAAACGATCGCGGCGCCGCTCGCGAGCGCCGTGCTCGAAACGCTGCGCCCGAATGTCTCCGCGCTGCGCGAGCGGGAGCGCGGCCGCGAGCGCGACGCGCTGCTCGCGGCACTCAGCGAAGCGGGCGGCAACCTCGCGCGCACCGCTCGCCGCCTCGGCCGCAGCCGCGCCGCGGTCTATCGCTTGATCGCGAAGCACGGCGTCGCCCTCGGCGCACCGCGCTGAGCCGCCCGGCAGCGCGATAAGCTGCGCGCCTCTTCTCGAAGGGGCGCGCATGGCGGACGGGGACTGGAAGGCATTCGAGCTCGAGCGCGAGATCGAGAGCCAGCAGGCAAGCGGCCGGCCGTATCGCGAGTTCCTGCGCGTGCCGGCGCTCTCGTGCGGGATCTACACGCTGCCAATGGGCGCGAAGGATCTGCAAGCGCCGCATGATGAAGACGAGGTCTACGTCGTCGTGCGCGGGCGAGGGCGCGTGCGCATCGCTGGCGAGGAGCGGCGCATCGGGCCGGGCTCCGTGCTCTACGTGCGCGCCACCTCGCAGCACTCGTTCTTCGAGATCGAAGAGGAAGTGACGCTGCTCGTGTTCTTCGCTTCCGGCGGGCCGAACACCTAACAAGCGAACCGCATGCAGCGCAGCCCCGAGCCCGAGCTGATGGACGACGCCGCGCAAGCGCTGGCCTACGCGCGCGCCGATTTCGCTGCCCCGCACGATCGTTTCGTCGCGCTGCTGTGCGCGCGCACGCACGCGGCTTCGCTGCGCGGCGCCGCGCTCGATCTCGGCTGCGGCCCGGGCGACGTCACGTTCCGGGTCGCGCGAGCGTTGCCACAGCTCGCGATCGACGGCGTCGATGGCTCGGAGGCGATGCTCGCACTGGCCCGCGACGACGCCGCGCGAATTGGCCTCGCGGCGCGTGTGCGCTTCACCCACGCATATCTGCCCGCGGGCGCGCCGCCCGCGCGCGATTACGCGCTCGTCTACTCGAACTCGCTGCTGCATCACCTGCACGATCCCGCCGTGTTGTGGGCGAGCGCAAGGCGCTTTGGCGCAAGCGGCGCGCCGCTGTTCGTGGGCGACCTGCTGCGCCCCGCGAGCGAAGCCGCCGCGCGCGCGCTCGTCGTCCGCGAGGCGAGCGCCGAGCCCGAGCTTCTCCAGCGCGATTTCTACCTCTCACTCTGCGCTGCCTACACGCAGGGCGAAGTAGGCGCGCAGCTCGCGAGCGCGGGGCTCGCGCACTTCACGCTCGAGGTCGTCTCGGATCGCCACTGGATCGCGTACGGCGCATTGCCCTAATCATGGGAGCTCGAGCGACCAGTCGAGCAGCCGATCGCCGTCGAGCAGGAATCGCCCGGAGAAGCGCCGGCCCGCGAACACATGCGGCAGCCAGAGCGAGTCGTCTTCCCACATCTCGGCGTACGGAATCGCGGCGAGTGGCACCCAGAATGGATCCGCCTCCGGGGTCGGCGCAGGCGTGCCTTCGAGGGCGTTCGCGCGGAAGACGTGCACGTCGGTCGCGGTGCCGTCGGCGAACTGGAAGCGATTGCGCCCCGCCCACGCGAGGCCGCGCGGAACGGCGCAAACCTCCTCGCGCGTTTCGCGGATCGCGCCTGCGAGCAGGGATTCGTTCGGCTCGAGCCGCCCGCCCGGCGCGTTGATCTTGCCTGCGCCGAGGCCGCGCAACTTGCGCATCAGCAGCACCTCGCCGCCGCGCACGACGAACACGAGCGTGCAGACGACACCGCTCCAGCGCGTCCAGTCGACGTCGGTGAGCGAGCGCAGCGCGGTCATGCACGAGAGCTTTCTTGCCGGCTCGCTGCGGGTCAACCGGCTGCGCCGATCGGCCGAGAACACGGAACCCGCGAGAGGCGTCCGAGCCCAATCATGCCGTTCACGTTGTCGCACCCCGCCGCCGCGCTTCCGCTGCGCCGCGCGCTGCCGTGGACGGTGCTGTCGGCGCTGGTGATCGGCAGCATGGCGCCGGATTTCCCGTACTTCGTCGGCCTCGGAGACGTGCGCTTCCGCACGCACAGCTTCTCGAGCGTCGTGAGCTTCAGCGTACCGGTCGGGTTCGCCGCCTACTTCGTGTTCGAGCGCTGGCTGCGCGCGCCGTGGCGCGACCTTCTGCCTGCCGCTCTCGCCGCGCGCGCACCGCAAGCGCCAACGCCACCGGCGTGGCTCGCCGTGTGCGCGTCGCTGGCCCTCGGTGCGCTCACGCACGTCGTCTGGGATTCCTTCACGCACGAGCACGAACCGGGGGTTCGGCTCGTGAACGCGCTCAACGTCGTCGTCGTCGAGTTGTTAGGATTTCCGGTACGCGGATACAACCTGCTGCAGCACGGCAGCACGCTCCTCGGGCTCGTGGCGCTCGTACTCGGACTGCGCAGCTGGGTGCGGCGAACGCCGCGAGGTGCGCTGCCTGCGAGCTGGCGGCGCGCAGCGAGCGCGCGGCGCATGGCACCCTGGCTCGTTTGCGCAGGTTTCGCGCCGACCGCGCTTTCGTTCGCGCTGCTCGCCTACCCGCCGGGCACGTCGCTGATCTCGCTGCGCAGCTTCCTGGGCGCGCTCGTCATCAGCGGCATGAGCCTCACGCTCGCCGCGCTCTTCCTCTACGCCGCGTGGTGGTGGCGCTTCGCCGCGCGCGCGAAGCCGCAAGCGACGCGGCATGCGCTCGCCCAGTGAGCGCCGCCGAAGTTTTCGATTGCCTGCCCATCCTTAGGAACGCAGAGGGGACGCGCGGACGGTCCCCGTCCCCGGGACCCAGCTCGCGGGTCATTCCTGAGGCGCTTGGCGGCGATGGGCCCCTAGCTGCGCGTCGCTCGCGGGCGGAGGCGGAAGGGACGCCGAGCCTGGTCGCATCGCGAGCGCGCAACTCTCCGCCGAGTGCGCTGAAAGTGCGGGCGCTTTGCGAGTGCGCTGAATAGCCTCGGGAGGTCGCGTCGTCCCATGGCGCACAAGGAGGTCGCGAACCATGCAGTTCAGCGGCTCGTTTCGCAAGATGGCTCTCAGTGCTCTCGTGGTGAGCGTCGGCGCACTTTCCGGCTGCGTCGTGAACGGCGGCGGCCAAGCCGACGACGGTTACTACGAAGAGGATTCCCGCGGTTATCCGCCCGCGCGGCCGCGCAACGGCTACCGCTACGCCTACCCGAGCGGCCCCTCGCTGATCTTCAATTCGGGCCTCGGCATGTACGCGGTGTATGGCCAACCGGACTACTACTTCCACGACGGCTACTTCTACCGCTGGAACTCCGGCAATTGGAATCGCTCGCGGTACTGGAACCGCCGCTGGGAGCGCTGCGATTCGCGCCACTGGCCGCGCCCGATCTATCAGGTGAACAATAACTACTACGGCAAGGGCAAGCGCCCGCGCCACGATTGGGATCGCAACGACCGCGATGGTCGCGGCGACCGCGATTGGGATCGCAACGACCGCGACGGGCGCGGGAATCACGACGGCCGCGGTGAGCATGACGGCCGCGGTGAGCATGACGGGCGCGGCGACCACGGTGGCCAGCCCGGCGAGCAACACGGCGGCAGGCCGACGCCCGGCCCCGGCCATGGCGGGCGCGACGGCGACGTGAATGGCGACGGCCAGCGCGAGCGCGGGGAGCGCTACATGCAAGGCAACGAGCAACGGGCGCGTGAAGAGCAGCGCAGACGCGAGCTCGATCAGCAGCTGCGCGACCGCTCCCGCGAGCGCGATCCGGTCGATCATCGCCGCCAACCCGATGCCGACGGCGCGCGCGGCTCCGACCAGAGCGCGCGCAGTGTGCGCGATGCCGCGATTCGCGAGCAGGCGACGCGCCGCTCGGCCGAGCGCGCGGCCGTCGAGCAGCGTGGGCGCGAGCGCGGCGAGCGGCAAGCCGCAAACCAGGCGGAGCAGGCGCAGCGGCGCGAGGCCGAGCGCAAGCGCGACGAAACGCGCCGCGAAGAGCAGCAGGCGAACAGCAGCGACGGCGAGGGCAGCCGCCGCGGCGGTGCACGCGGCGACAACTGGGAAGACGTGCGCGGCGACCGCCGCTAGTTAGACCCCGGAGCGAAGCGAGCATGCAGGTCGAGATCGAATACTGCGCGCGTTGAAACTATCTCCCCGAGGCCGCCAGGCTGGCGGCCGCGATCGAACGAGAGCTCAAGGCGAAGCCGGTGCTCGTGCGGGGTGACGGCGGCGTCTTCGACGTGCGCGTGGACGGCGCGCTCTTGTTCTCGAAGAAGCAGACCGGGCGCTTCCCAACCGAAGCGGAAGTGCTCGGCGCACTGCGCGCGGCGCGCTAGGAGACCGACCCGAGATGGGCGGCTGAGCACGGGCACTGCGGCGCCGCCCCAACAAGGCGCGCGACCGAGCCGTAGCTCTCGCTACGGC
>JANNKN010000163.1:0-9454 GCA_031396315.1 Deltaproteobacteria bacterium | reverse complement strand
GCCGTAGCGCGTGTAGCCGGTGAGCTTCTTCTGGCCCTGCTCGCCGTCCTTCTTGAGCGCCTCGAGCTGAGGCACCACGATCGTGAGCAGCTGAATGATGATCGACGCGCTGATGTAGGGCATGATGCCCAGCGTGAAGATCGAGAGGCTCTCGAGCGCGCCGCCCGAGAACACGTTGAAGAGCCCGAAGACGCTGCCGCCCAGCGATTCGAGCTGCTGACGCACGACTGCGGCGTCGACGCCGGGCGTCGTGATCTTCGCGCCCACGCGATACACGGCGAGCATGCTGAGCGTGAAGAGGATCCTCTTCTGCAGCTCGGGAATGCGCGCGATGTTTTGGGCGCCGCCAATCACGCCAGGATCTCCACGCTTCCGCCGGCGCCCTGCACCTTCGCGACCGCGCTCTCGCTGGCCCGGTGAACGCGCAGCTTCAGGCCCTTGGGCGCATCGCCCTGGGCGAGCAACTTCACTTGGGTCGCACTGCGCTTCACGAGGCCCTTGGCTGCGAGCGCTGCGATGTCGATCTCCGAGCCGGCCGCGAAGCCGTCGAGATCACCGACGTTGATGATCTCGTAGGAGATGCGGTGCACGTTCGTGAAGCCGCGCTTGGGCAAGCGGCGCACGAGCGGCATCTGGCCGCCTTCGAAGTAATTCGGCGTCTCGTTACCGCGCGAGTTCTTGCCTTGGCCTTTGCCGCCGCGGCCGGCCGTCTTCCCCAAGCCCGAGCCTGGGCCGCGCGAGGCGCGCTTCCGCTTCTGCCGCGCACCCGGGCGCGGCGCGAGCCGATCCAGCATCGCCTACTCCTCCACCTTTACGAGATGCGTGACGGCGCGAATCATCCCGCGCACCGCCGTCGTATCTTCGAGCTCTGAGATCTGCTGAGGCTTGCCGAGGCCGAGCCCGCGCAGCGTGGCCTTCTGCTTCTCGCCGTAATGAGCGCCGCTGCGCACCTGCCTGACGCGAATCTTCTTGGGGCTCATCGCGCGAGCTCCGCGCGTCGCGCTTCGGGATCTCGCAGCGACTTGAGCGCGGCGAGCGTCGCGTTCACGACGTTGTGCGGGTTGCTCGTGCCGAGCGCCTTCGAGAGCACGTCGCGCACGCCCGCAGATTCGACGACCGCGCGCACGCCGCCGCCGGCAATCACGCCGGTGCCGGACGACGCGGGCTTCAGCAACACCTGCCCGGCGCCGAAACGGCCGAGCACTTCGTGGGGAATCGTCCCGTTCAGCAGCGGCACGCGCATCAAATTCTTGCGTGCGCGCTCGACGCCCTTGCGGATCGCCTCCGGCACTTCGCCTGCCTTGCCGAGGCCCACGCCCACGACGCCATTGCCGTCGCCGACCACGATCAGCGCGCTGAAGCTGAAGCGTCGGCCGCCTTTGACGACCTTCGCGACGCGGTTGATGTGCACCACGCGGTCGGCCAGCTCGTAATCATTTGCATTGAGCTTTTCGCTCATTCTTTCCCTCGCTGCTCGTTAGAACTTGAGGCCGGCTTCGCGCGCGGCATCCGCGAGCGCCTTGACGCGCCCGTGATAGAGGAAGCCGTTCCGGTTGAAGACGACTTCTTCGATCTGATTCTTCTTCGCGGCCGCCGCGATCGCAGCGCCGACTTTCTTGGCTGCCTCGACGTTGCCGGTGTAGCCGTCCGTCACGCCCTCTTGCAGCGTCGACACGGTCGCGAGCGTGCGCCCCGACACGTCGACGAGCTGCGCGTACATGTGCTTCGCGCTGCGAAAGATCGTGACGCGCGCGCGGTCGGTGTTGGCCATGCCACGCTTCACGCGGCCCTTGCGCGCGATCCAGGCTGCGCGTTTTGCGCTGTGAATTTTTCGCTTCATGCTGCTCTTCCCCTAATGCGCGGATCAGCCCGCAGCGGCCTTGCCGACCTTGCGGCGGACTTGCTCGTCCACGTAACGAATGCCCTTGCCCTTGTAGGGCTCCGGCGGCCGGATCTCGCGCACGTTCGACGCGAACTGCCCGACCTGTTGCCGGTTGGCGCCCTCGACCTTGATCTTGCCGTCGGTGACGGAAACGTTGAGGCCGTCCGGGATCGCCATCGCGACCGGGTGCGAGTAGCCGACCGTCAGGTTGAGGTTCTTGCCCTTCACTTCGGCGCGGTAGCCCGTGCCTTGGATCTCGAGCTCACGCGTGAACCCCTGCGTCACGCCGACGACCATGTTCTGCACGGTCGCGCGCACGAGCCCGTGCAGCGCGCGCGTCGGCGGTAGATCGTCGGGTCGCCCGAAGGTGACTTCGCTGGCTGCGACCTCGACCGTGACGCGCGCATGCGTCGCTTCGCGCAGCGTGCCCTTCGGGCCTTTCACTTCGATCACGCCATCCTTTTGCGTCACGGTGACGCCCGAAGGAATTGCGACCGGTTTTCTTCCCACGCGCGACATCGCTACCACACCTCGCAGAGCAGTTCGCCGCCGACGCGCTGTTCGCGCGCAGCGGCGTCGGAGATCACGCCCTTGTTGGTGGAGAGCACGGCGGTGCCGAGCCCGCTGCGCACGCGCGGAATCTCGTCCGCCTCGACGTACACGCGGCGGCTCGGCTTCGAGACGCGGCGCATTCCGTCGATCACGGACTTGCCGTTCGCGCCGAAGCGCAGCTTGATGTGGAGCACCGGGCGGCCAGCCTCGGCCTCGACACTCACGGTGTCGATGTAGCCCGCTTCGGCCAGCACTCGCGCGACCGCGAGCTTCAGCTTCGACGACGGCACCTTCAGCGCCGGGTGCCGCGCTTGACCCGCGTTGCGGATCCTCGCCAGCATGTCGGAAATGGGGTCGGTCATTCGGTCAGGCCTTTCGTGAGCTTCGCTCGCCTCGGATTCCTTGTTTCGTTCGCCTTCGAGCCGCCCGGCTCGCTGCGCGCGCTGGGCCGCTTTCTCCTAGGCCCGGCGGAACGGCATGCCGAGGTGCGTGAGCAATGCCTTCGCTTCGGCGTCGGTGTTCGCGGTGGTGCAGACCGTCACGTTCATGCCCACGATCTTCTCGACTTTGTCGAAGTCGACTTCCGGGAAGATGATCTGCTCGCGCAAGCCGAGCGTGTAATTTCCGCGGCCGTCGAAGCCCTTCGTCGGTGTGCCGCGGAAGTCGCGCACGCGGGGCAGCGCGACGTTCACGAGCCGATCGAAGAACTCCCACATGCGCGCGCCGCGCATCGTCACCATGCAGCCGATGGGCAGGCCGGCTCGCAGCTTGAAGTTGGCGATCGCCTTCTTCGACTTGCGCACGAGTGCCTTCTGGCCGGTGATGGCGGCGAGCTCTTCGGTCGCCTTCTCCATCAGCTTCGGGTTCGCCACCGCCTCGCCCAGGCCGATGTTCACGACGATCTTGGTGAGGCTCGGAATCTGGTGCGGGTTCTTGTAGCTGAACTCCGTCCGAAGCTTCGGAGCGACTTCCGCGCGATAGCGCTCGAGAATGCGCGGCGTGGCCATTAGAGCACCTCCGGCGCGAGCGAGATGATCTTCATGAACTTCTGCGCGCGCAGCTCGCGCGCGACGGGCCCGAAGATGCGCGTTCCGACCGGCTCGCGCGCGTTGTCGATGAGCACCGCCGCGTTGTCGTCGAAGCGAATGTACGAGCCATCCGGTCGCGACACGCTGCGCCGCGTGCGCACGACCACCGCCTTGCGCACTTCGCCCTTCTTCACGCGCCCGTTCGGGATTGCGTCCTTCACGGTCACGACGATCACGTCGCCGATCGACGCGTAGCGCCGGTGCGTTCCACCGAGCACCCGGATGCACGCCACGCGGCGCGCTCCCGAGTTGTCGGCGACATCGAGTTCCGTCTCTTGCTGAATCATGGCTTCTTACCCTTGCGCCCGGCGCGCCTTCTCGAGCGTCGCCGCCACCTTCCAACGCTTGCGCTTGGAGAGCGGTCGATGCTCGATGATGCGAACGCGGTCACCCACGGCGCACTCATTCGACTCGTCGTGCGCCATGAAGCGGGCGTAGCGACGCACGTACTTCGAGTACGCCACGTCCTGCACCAGCCGCTCCACGGAGACGACCACGGTCTTTTCCATTTTGTCGCTGACGACCACTCCTTCGAGTGTTCGCCGCCTGCCTCGTTCGTTCACTGGTTCGCTCCATGCTTCTCGCGCAGCAGGGTCTCCACCCGCGCAATGTCTCGTCGCAAGGTGCGCAACATCGCGGTGTTCTCGAGCTGGCCCGTTGCCTTTTTCATGCGCGCACTCCAAAGCTGGTCCCGCAGCACGCGGCCCTTGGCCGTGAGCTCAGTGACCGGCAGCTCGCGCAGTTCTGTAGCCTTCATGACGCGAGTTCCTCGCGAGTGACGACACGCGTCGGAATCGAGAGCTTGTGCTGCGCGAGGCGGAACGCTTCGCGCGCGGTCTCGATCGACACGCCTTCCATCTCGTAGAGCATGCGGCCCGGCTTCACGACGCAAACCCACTCTTCCGGATTGCCCTTGCCCTTACCCATGCGGGTCTCGGCGGGCTTCTTGCTGATGGGCTTGTCGGGGAAGATCCGGATCCAGATCTTGCCGCCGCGCTTGATGTGGCGAGTCATCGCGATACGCGCGGCTTCGATTTGGCGCGCCGTGAGGCGGCCGCGGTCGAGAGCCTGCAGGCCGAATTCGCCGAATGCGACGGTGTTGCCGCGATACGCGAAGCCGCGCATGCGGCCCTTCATCTGCTTACGGTACTTGGTTCGCTTGGGCTGAAGCATCGCTCTACCTCTGCGCCTCTTCGCGGTTGCGTAGCGCGAGCGGGCCCGAGCGGAGCTCCTTGTCGGAGACGTCGCCCTTGAAGATCCAGCACTTCACGCCGATCACGCCGTAGGTCGTCTTCGCTTCGGCCAGGCCGAACTCGATGTCGGCGCGCAAGGTGTGAAGCGGCACGCGGCCCTCTGCGTAGCGTTCGCGCCGGCTCATCTCCGAGCCGCCGAGCCGACCGCTGCACTCCACGCGAATCCCCTTCGCGCCGAACTTCATCGTCGACATCATCGACTTCTTCATCGCGCGCCGGAATGCGACGCGGCGCTCGAGCTGCATCGCGATCGACTCGGCGACGAGCTGCGCGTCGAGCTCGGCCTTCCGGATCTCTTTGATGTTGATGAAGATCTCGGACGAAGTGAACTTCGCGAGCTCCTGGCGCAGCACGTCCACTTCCGCGCCGCGCTTGCCAATCAGAATGCCGGGGCGCGCAGTGTGGATGTTGATCACGCACTTCTCGCCGGTTCGCTCGATCACGACCTTCGAGATGCCCGCGTGATAGAGCTTCGCCTTGATGTGCTTCCGCAGCCGGAAATCTTCATAGACCTGGTCCGCATAGCGGCGCTTCTCGAACCAGTTCGACTTCCATCCATAGAGCGTCCCCAGACGGAATCCGTAGGGGTGGACCTTTTGTCCCATTTATCGCTCCTCCAGCTCGACGGTGATGTGCGACGTGCGTCGCTGAATCCAGTTCGCTCGGCCCTGTGCACGTGCGCGGATGCGCCAGAGGCTGGCGCCTTCATTCACGAAGACACGCGTGACGACGAGGTTGTCGACGTCGATGCCAGCCTTCTCGCGGTCGTTCTTCACGTCGGCGTTGCCGAGTGCAGATTGCACGAGCTTGCGAATCGGGCGGGCGACGCGCTTGTTACTGAGCAACAGCAGGTCGAGCGCCTGCTGCACCTGCTTGCCGCGAATTTGGTCCGCGACGAGGCGGGCCTTCTGCGCGCTCACGCGTAGGTTCCGGAGTGTGGCGGTGACGGCGCTCATGCCGTTTTGACCGCCTTCGCCACTTGGCTGTGGCCCGTGAATTTGCGCGTGGGCGCGAACTCGCCGAGGCGATGGCCGACCATGTTCTCCGTCACGTAGACGGGCATGAACAGCTTGCCGTTGTGGACGTGGAACGTGAGCCCCACGAAGTCGGGCGTGATCATGGAGCGCCGCGACCAGGTCTTGATGACCTGCTTCGAGCCCCCGGAGGTCGCACGCACGACCTTCCGCTGCAGGCTCGGGTCCACGAACGGCCCTTTTTTGACGGAGCGAGCCATCCCTACTTCCTCCGCTTCAGAATGAGCTTGTCGGACGCCTTCTTCACGCGGGTCTTGTGACCCTTCGTCGGCACGCCCCAAGGCGTGCACGGATGGCGTCCACCAGACGACTTGCCTTCGCCGCCGCCCATCGGGTGATCGACGGGATTCATGGCGACGCCGCGCACGCTGGGTTTCTTGCCCTTCCAGCGCGAGCGGCCGGCTTTGCCGACGCTGACGTTTTCGTGGTCGAGGTTGCCGACCTGACCGATCGTCGCGAAGCAGCGGGCGAGGATCATGCGATTCTCGCCGCTCGGCATGCGCAGCTGGGCATACTCGCCGTCGCGCGCCATCAGCTGCGCGCTCGCGCCGGCGGAGCGCACGAGCTGCGCGCCCTTCCCCGGCTTCATCTCGACGGCGTGAATCATGCTGCCGATGGGGATGCTCGCGAGCGGCAGCGCGTTGCCCGGCCGGATCTCGGAGCCAGGGCCCGACACCACTTCGTCGCCGACCGAGAGGCCGAGCGGCGCGAGGATGTAGCGCTTCTCGCCATCCTTGTAGTTGAGCAACGCGATGTAGGCCGAACGGTTCGGGTCGTACTCGATCGCCGCGACCTTCGCCGGGATGCCCAGCTTGTTACGGACGAAGTCGATCTGGCGATAGAGGCGCTTGTGGCCACCCCCGCGCTGCCAACTCGTGATGTGGCCGTGCACGTTGCGGCCGCCCGTCTTCTGCTTGCGGCCCGAGACGAGCGAGCGCTCCGGGCGCTTCTTCGTGAGGTCCGAGAAGTCGACGACGCTCATTTGGCGTCGACCCGCGGACGTCGGCTTGTAAACTTTTACCGCCACGTTCAGACCCCTTCGAAGAACTCGATCTTTTGGCCTTCGGCCAGGACCACGATGGCCTTCTTCCACGCGCGCCTTGCGCCAACGAACCGCCCGACGCGCTTCTTCTTCGCGGCCGGCGTGATCGTGCGCACCCGCACGACCGAAACCTTGAACAGCTCCTCGACCGCGCGCTTGATGTCGTACTTCGTCGCGCCCGTGTCGACCGCGAGCGTCACCGCATTCAGCGATTCGCGCGCGACGGTGCTCTTCTCCGTCACGACCGGGCGGAGGATTACGTCGTGGATGTTCACGCTTCACCGCCGTTCTTGTGGAAGCGCAGCGCGAGCGCGGCAACGGCTTCCGTCGAGATCACGAGCCGCTCGTGCCGCAGCACGTCGTACACGTTCAAGCCCACGACGCGGATCACGTCGACGCCCGGCAGGTTCCCGATCGAGCGCTCGAGCTGCGGCTGCGGGCTCGCCGTGACGACCAGCACCGACTTCCCGGCGACGCCGAGAGTCTTCAGCATCTCGAGTGCGCGCTTGGTCTTGTACTCGGGCAGTGCGAGTCCGTCTGCGATGACGAGCGCGCCTTCCTTCTGGCGAAGCGAAATCGCGCCGACCAGCGCGGCGCGCCGCGTCTTCTTGTTGAGCCGATGCTCGTAGTTGCGCGGCGTCGGACCGAACACGACGCCACCGCCCGCCCACTGAGGGGCGCGAATCGTGCCTTGGCGCGCGCGGCCAGTGCCCTTCTGCTTCCACGGCTTGATGCCGCCGCCCGAGACCGCTGCGCGGTTCTTCGTCGAGTGCGTGCCGGCGCGGCGCTTCGCGAGCTGCCGCCGGACCTCGGCATGGAACAGATGAGCGCGGATCTTCCCCTCGAAGATCTCGGGGTCGAGGTCGATTTGACCCGCCTTCCCGCCGCTCGCTGCCACTACTTGTACGGTCGCCATAATTCCTCTCCAAGGCCCGGGCGCAGAGCGCTCAGATCTTGATCTCCACGTCTACGCCCGCCGCGAGCTCGAGCTTCATCAACGCATCCACCGTCTGTGGGGTCGGGTCGAGGATGTCGATCAGGCGTTTGTGCGTTCGGATCTCGAATTGCTCGCGCGATTTCTTGTCGATGTGCGGTCCGCGCAGCACGGTGAAACGATTGATGGAAGTCGGCAGCGGGATCGGACCCGCTACGCGCGCGCCGGTGCGGGCTGCCGTATCCACGATCTCGCCGACGCTCTGGTCGAGGAGCTTGTGGTCGTAGGCCTTCATCCGGATGCGGATCTTCTGAGTCGCCACTTCGGTTGCCATGTTCGCCTCGTTGCGCGCGCTCGCGCGAATCCCGACCTAACTACTCGACGATTTCAGCGACGACGCCGGAGCCGACGGTGCGGCCGCCTTCGCGGATCGCGAAGCGCTGCTCCTTGTCCATCGCGATCGGCGTGATCAGCTCCACCGTGATCTCGACGTTGTCGCCCGGCATCACCATCTCGGTGCCCTCGGGCAAGTTCGCAATGCCCGTCACGTCCGTCGTCCGGAAGTAAAACTGCGGCCGGTAGCCCGTGAAGAACGGCGTGTGGCGGCCGCCCTCCTCCTTGGTCAGCACGTAGGCCTGCGCCTTGAACTTCGTGTGCGGCTTGATCGTGCCCGGCTTCGCCAAGACCTGACCGCGCTCCACGTCGTCCTTGCCCGCGCCGCGCAAGAGACAGCCCACGTTGTCCCCCGCCTGACCCTGATCCAGCAGCTTCCGGAACATCTCCACGCCCGTCACGATCGTCTTCGTCGTCGGCTTGATCCCGACGATCTCCACCTCGTCACCGACCTTCACGATCCCCTGATCCACGCGCCCCGTCACCACCGTCCCGCGGCCCGTGATCGAGAACACGTCCTCGATCGACATCAGGAACGGCTTGTCCAGCACCCGCACTGGATCCGGAATGAACGCGTCGATCGCCGCCATCAGCTCGTCGATGCACTTGTTCGCCGCGTCGTCCTTGCCGTCCTTCAGCGCGTTCACCGCCGAGCCCTGAATGATCGGCGTCGTGTCGCCCGGAAAATTGTACTTGGAGAGCAGCTCGCGAACCTCGAGCTCCACCAGCTCGAGCAGCTCCGGATCGTCCACCTGGTCCACCTTGTTCAGGAACACCACGATGTGCGGCACGTTCACCTGGCGCGCCAGCAACACGTGCTCGCGCGTCTGCGGCATCGGGCCGTCCGCCGCACTCACCACCAGGATCGCGCCGTCCATCTGCGCCGCGCCCGTGATCATGTTCTTCACGTAATCCGCGTGGCCGGGACAATCCACGTGCGCATAGTGCCGCGCCTTCGTCTCATACTCCACGTGCGCCGTCGCGATCGTGATGCCCCGCTCCCGCTCCTCCGGCGCCTTGTCGATCTGGTCGAACGGCACGAAGTCCGCCAGCTTCTTCGCCGCCAGCGTCTTCGTGATCGCCGCCGTCAACGTCGTCTTGCCGTGATCCACGTGGCCGATCGTCCCCACGTTCACGTGCGGCTTCGTGCGCTCGAACTTCTCCTTTGCCATGGTGGGAACTGCCTCCTGATCTACCCGTCGATCCGCGGTCTATCGCTGCGCCGGTCGCGCTCCGCTGGAGCCCACGACCGGATTTGAACCGGTGACCCCTTCCT
>JANNKN010000149.1:0-3178 GCA_031396315.1 Deltaproteobacteria bacterium | reverse complement strand
CCGGCCGAGCAGCCGCAGCTCGCCGCCCGCGAGCGCGATCGCGCGATCGCCTGGTACCGAATGGCGCACACCACCGACGACCGGAAAAGCGCGCGCCGTTTTGTCGGGGTCTTTATAATAACCGAGCGGCACGGGCCCGCTGCGCGCGAGCCAACCCGCCTCGCCCCCGCCCGGCACGACGACGTGGCTGAGATCTTCGGAGAGCACGACGTTGCTCGTTGCGAGCGCGAAATCGCCGGTCGTCGCCTTCTTACCGGGTCGCGAGACCTGCGACGCCTGCTGGCCGCTCTCCGAGGAACCGAGCACGTCGATCACGCGAATCTGCGGCATGCGCGCGAGCAGCTCGTCCTTCACCGACGCCGTGAGAATCGCGCCGCCCGAGCTGATCGTCTGCAGCGAGCGCGTGTCGTAGGCGCGCTCACTCAGCGCGGCGAGCAGCGGCCGCGCGAATGCGTCGCCCACGATCGTCAGCGCACTGATGCGCTCGCGCTCGACCGTTGCGAGCACGTCGTGCGCGTCGAAGGCTCGCACCTTCGATTGCACGAAGACCGTGCCGCCGGTGTGCCACATCGTGAGCGCTGCCCAGTGCGCCGCGCCGTGCATGAACGGCGGCGTCGGCAGCGCGCGCACGCGCCCTGCCCCACGGCGCGCGCGCTCGACGATCGCTGCCATGCTCGGCTCGGTGTTCGGCGGCAGCAGTGCGGCGCGCAGAATCTCGTCGTGGCGCCAGAGCACGCCCTTCGGCATGCCCGTCGTGCCGCCGGTGTAGAGAATGTAGAGGTCGTCGTCGCTGAGTTGCTCCGGAGGCGCGGGCTCGGCGGCGGCGAGCGCGCCTTCGTAGTCGAGGGCACCGTCGAGTTTTTCGCCCGAGCCGTCGTCGACGCACAGCCAGAGCCGCACCTCAGGCAGACGACCGCGGATCCTCGCGAGCGTCGGCGCGAAGCTCGCGTGAAATATCACCGCCTTCGCGTCGGCGTTCTCGAACAGGTAGACGAGTTCTTCCTCGACGTAGCGATAATTCACGTTGAACGGGGCGCAGCGCGCCTTCATCGCGCCGAGCATGCCCTCGAGGTACTCGTTGCCGTTGTAGAGGTAGAGCGCGACGTGGTCCTGCCCGGACTCGTGGTTCGCGAGGCCGCTGCGCTCGCGCCGGCAGCCGAGCCCGGCGCCGCGCAGCACCGCGGCGAGGCGGCGCGTGCGATCCGTGAAGGCGCGCCACGTGAGGCGTCGCTCCGCGGTGACGAGGCACTCGGCGTCGGGCATTGCGGCGGCGATGGCTTCGTGAAGGGCGGCGAGATTCGGCAACGCGGTCCTCGGCAACGGATGCGCGCGGGACACCCGGTCGCGCATGTTGGCGCGGAGCGCTGCCGAGAGCAGCCGTCGCAGTGCGCGTATCCTGCGCGCCATGCCGACCGAACATCTCCGCTTCGACCTCGACGAGCACGGCGTGGCGACACTCACGCTCGACCGCCCCGCGCAGCTGAACGCGTTCTCCGGCGCGATGGGCCAAGCGCTTGCGGCCGCGTATCGGCGCTGCGACGAAGACGACGCGGTGCGCGCCGTGGTGCTCACGGGCGCAGGCCGCGCGTTCTGCGCCGGCGCTGACATGAGCGACGCCGCAAACACATTCCGCATCGATGCTGCGGCAGAGTTCAGCGCCGCTGCCGTCGCGTTCCCGGCGTTTCGCGTGCGCAAGCTCGTGATCGCTGCGGTGAACGGCCACGCGATCGGCCTCGGTCTCACGCTCGCGCTGCAATGCGATGTCCGCTTCCTCGCGCGCGAGGGCAAGTACGGCGTCGTGCAGGTGAGGCGCGGCGCGATGCCCGACGCCTACGCGCACTGGACCGCGACGCGCGCGCTCGGCCTCGCGCGCGCCGCCGAGTTATTGCTGACGGGGCGCACGTACACGGGCGACGAGATCGAGCCGCTCGGCGTCGCAACGCGTGTGCTGCCGGCGGCGGAGGTGTTGCCCGCTGCGCTCGCCCTCGCCCGCGACGTCGCTGCGAACGCCGCACCCGTCTCGGTGGCCGTCAGCAAGCAACTCCTGTGGGATGCGCCCGGCCTCACGCCCGATGAGGTGGAGCGCCGCGAGACCGCGCAACACCGCAGGCTGTTCGCCCTGCCCGACTGCATCGAGGGCCCGGTGGCGTTCGCAGAGAAGCGGGCGCCGCGCTGGCAGGGACGCGTCAGCCGCGACGCGTAGCGCCGTGCTCGTACGCACCGGGGTCAGACCCCGGTGCGTACGAGGGCACGGCGGCGAGCAAGGCGGACCGCGCCCTCGGAGATGCCCAGCATTCGGGCGAGCGCGCGGTTGCTGATCCCGGCTTCGCGTGCGCGCCATCCCAGCTCTTCGCGCACGGACGCGGCGGCGCGTTGCCGTGAGCCGAGCGTGGCGCGAGACAGCCCGTGCCGCAGGCAGGTCTCCTCGATCCACACCGCCAGCGCCCGACCTTCCGGTGGCTCGAGCGCCGCGTCGCGAGGATCGCCCGCGGCGAGTTGGCTTCGCAGCGCCACCTCGAGCCCCGGCCGACCTTCGAGCCACCCCCGAACCGAGCTGATCGCTTCGAACCCATACGCCGGCCGCGCTCCGCAGAACGCGCCGTACATGCTCCAGGGAAACGCGGGCAACTCGTCCAAGCGGATCAGTCGGTGTCGAACCGGGTTCGCAAGCACGTAGGCCAGCACGCCGCCGAGGTCGGCGTCGTCCTCGACGAGGCGCGATCGGTAGCGACCTTGGAATAGATGACCGACGCGCGTGTACTTGCGATTGAAGTACTGCGCGTACCCGCCCGTGAGGCGCGCCATCAGCTGGGGGAGGCCGCGATCCTGCCGACGGACGAGCAGGTGCACATGGTTCGGGAGGAATGCCCACGCGAGGCAGACGAAGCCCAACTCGGCGAGCAAGCGAGCGAGCCGCTCGAGAAAGTCCCAGCGATCGTCGTCGTCGAGAAAGATCGTTCGCTTCTCGACTCCTCGAATCATTAGGTGATGCAGGGCGCCAGGCGGATCGAAGCGCAGAGGTCGCGGCATGGGTTGCTCTCGCGGGACCGCGGGGCGCAGCGAAGATCACGGTGCTCGCAGCAGCGCGCCAACCACCGGACGCACTCGCGACATGCCCGTACATGGAGGGATGCGCCTCGTACGCACCCGGGGTCTGACCCCGGTGCGTACGAGGGAG
>JANNKN010000115.1:0-1812 GCA_031396315.1 Deltaproteobacteria bacterium | reverse complement strand
GAAGCAGCGGCGCGACCTTCATGAAGTTTGGCCGCGCGCCCGCGACCGCGACCACTCTGAAGCGCCGATGGCTGTGCATGAACGTGTCGCGTCCTCGATCCGGTGAGTTCCCACCGGGCTCAAAACGGGGCGGACGTTCCGTTGCCCCACGGGGGTTTGGTCCGCCCTACCTTAGTGATCGGCTGCCGGCCGGCGAGTGTGAAGAGGCTCCGCCCGCCCTCCGCGCGGCCTTCCGCTGAGGGAAGCGTTTTACACACCGTCTACGGTCGCTCATCCGGGGAACCGAAAACCGCCACCGAGGGCAAAGAAGTTCCGTTCCGTTTGGCGGGGCCTGCGCACTCACGAAGACATTGCGCCAACCCACGCGGGGACACCTAGGGTGACCGGACCGTTTCGCCTGCTGATCATCGACGACGACCTGGGCGTCCGGGAGTACCTCTCCGCGCTCCTGTCGCGCTTTGGGCATTCGGTGTTCACGGCGGCAAGCGGCGAGGAGGCGCTCGACGGCCTGGCGGTGTGGCGCCCGGATTTGATCACGCTCGACGTCGTGCTCGAGGGCATGGACGGAATCGAGACGCTGCGCCGCCTGAAGAAGCGCCTGCCCGACGTGCCGGTGGTGATGATCTCCGGCCACGGTCACGCGCGCACCATCGTCGAGGCGATGCAGCTCGGCGCCGCCGATTTCCTGCGCAAGCCGTTCGAGGTCGAGGAGCTGCAGCTCGCCTTCCAGCGCGCGCTCGAGACGCGCGCGCTGCGCAAGGAAGTCGAGGAGCTGCGCGGGAACGGCGCGCGAGGCTCGGGCGATCTCCTGCTCGCGTCCGAGGACGGGCGCATGCGCGAGCTGCGCGAGACGATCGAGCAGGTCGCCGACACCGACATCACCGTGCTCATTCGCGGCGAGAGCGGCACCGGCAAAGAGCTCGTCGCGCGTACGCTGCACCGGCTCTCGAGCCGCCACGAAAAACCGTTCGTGAAGGTGAACTGCGCGGCGCTGCCGTCGGAGCTGCTCGAGAGCGAGCTGTTCGGCTTCGAGAAGGGCGCGTTCACCGGCGCGCAGAAGCGCAAGCTCGGCAAGTTCGAATTCGCGAACGGCGGCACGATCTTCCTGGATGAGATCGCCGAGATGAGCCCGGCGTTGCAGGCGAAGTTGTTACAGGTGCTCCAAGACGGCGAGTTCTCGCGGCTTGGGGGCGAGCGCGACGTGCAGGTCGACACGCGCGTGCTCGCAGCCACCAACCGCGACCTGGAAGACGCCGTCGGCAAGGGCGAGTTCCGCGAGGATCTCTTCTACCGCCTCAACGTCGTCACCGTGATGCTGCCGCCGCTGCGCGAACGGGGTGCAGCGATTCCGTTCTTGATCGCGCACTTCCTCGAGAAGTTCGCGCGCGAATACAAGAAGACGCTGCGACCGTTGTCCGTGGAGGGGCTCGCGGCGCTGACGGCATACCCCTGGCCCGGCAACGTGCGCGAGCTGGAGAACATGACGCGCCGCATCGTGGTGCTCGGCGGCGAGCAGGCAGTGATGCAGGAGATCACGTCGCGCACGCCTCGCGCGAGCGAGCTCGAAACGAGCGGCGACCTCGCGGTCGAGCTCTCGGCCCCCGAGTTCGCGGGTGGCGGCTCGCTCGACCTGAAGGCGATCGCGAAGCGCGCCGCCGCGGTCGCGGAGAAGCGCGTGATCGCGCGCGTGCTCGAGCAAACGCGCTGGAACCGCAAGGAAGCCGCGGAACGGCTGCAAATCAGTTACAAGGCGCTGCTCTACAAGATGAAGGATTGCGGGCTGTCCGAGGGGCGCTGAGCGGAGGTGTTAGG
>JANNKN010000102.1:0-13837 GCA_031396315.1 Deltaproteobacteria bacterium | reverse complement strand
ACGAGCCCGGCTCGCTGCGCACGACGCTCGCCTACCACCGCGCCGGCGGGCTCCCGCGCGGCACGCTCGTGAAGCTCTACTTCGGCGGTGATTATGGAATCTTCGCGACGCAGCCGGGCGTCTCGTTCGGGCTGCCGCCTTCGCTGAGCGCGCTCGATGCCTACCTCGAGATGCTCGAGGGCACGGGGCTGCCGTGGTCCGTGTCGGTGTGGGGCGGCGACCTGATGGCGACGCCGATCGCGCGCGCGGCGCTCGAGCGCGGGGGCCACCTGCACGTCGGCATCGAGGAGTTCTATGCGCCGGGGCGCTCGCCGACGAACGAAGAGCTCGTTCGCGAGGCGACCGAGTTGTGCGCAAAAGTCGGGCGCCCGCTCGCAACCTGCGCGCAAGCCGCAGCGCTGCTCGGGCTGCCCTAACAGGCGGAGGGCGCCGCGCTTCGCTCACGCCTCGTCGTGGAAGCCGTACTCCTTCGCGAGGTCGGCGACGATCCAGACGCGGCCGCTCTTCTCCATCAGCTGGGGATCGCTCGCGAGCGCTGTGACTGCCCTGCCGGTGAACAGCGGCGACTCCGCGTTCGTGAGATCCATGTTCCCACTCTTCGCGGCCTCGATCACGAACTCGGTCTTCACCGCGCCGGGCCAGAGCGAAACGGCCGCGACGTTGTACGGCTTCAGCTCATGAGCCATGTCCTGCGCGAGCCGGTCGACGCCGGCTTTACCGACGCCGTAGGACGCGCTGAAGATGTACCTGCCGCCGGCGGGCGAGGAGATGTTCGCGATCAGCCCGCGCCTCGCACGCACCATCATGGGTGCGCCGTAGACCGACGCGACGTAGTGCGCGCGCAGGCCGATGCCGACCTGGTCGTCCCAGATCGAGACGGGATGCTCCCAGAAGCCACCGCCCCACGCCGGCGGATCCGGGATTTTGTAGACGTTGTTCACCAGCACATCGAGCCGGCCCTTTTGCTCGTCGGCGACGCGCTCGAACAAGCGCTTGATCTGCGCGTCATCGCTGTGATCGCACGCGACCGCGATGCCGCGCCCACCGCGCTTCGTCACGCTCTCCGCCGTCTCACCGATCGTGCCCGGCAACTTCGCTTGCCCCGCCGCGACGGTGCGGCCAGTGACGTAGACCGTGGCGCCGGCATCGCCGAGCGCCATCGCGACGCCCTTACCGATACCGCGGCTCGCGCCGGTGACGACTGCGATCTGTCCCTGCAACAAGCTCATGCTTCCTCCTGTGATTAGGCGCGCGGCGCGAGCCCGCGCCGCCGCCGCTCGTCGTTCATGCGCATGGCGTCGGCGCTGAGCGGCGGTGTCTTCTCGCTCTCGTCGAGCCGGCCCGCCATGTCTTTGGCTGATTTCTCGCCGTCGAAGGTGATCCACTTCTCGGGCACGATCTCGAGGATCATGCGCAGCGGCGAATCGAGAATCGAGAAGAAGTGGTCCTCGCCCGCCTTGTCGTTGGGGCTGACCTTCTTGGCGAGCGCGCGATAGAACCAGTCCTTGGTCGCTTGGTCTTCGTGAAAGATTGCGCGCCCTTTGATCGTCACGGCGCCGCTCGGGCAATCTTTGGACACGCCGGCGGTTCCGCTCACGGTCACCGAAACGCGCGGGTCGCGCTGGATCGCGGCGGCGCGGTGGCGGTGTGCGGCGAACGTGAGCCAGACGCGGCCCTCTTGCCAGACGAACGCGTGCACGACGCCGACCGGCCAGCCGTCTTTGGTGGCCCACATCAGCACGCACTCACTCGCATCCTCGAGCAGGCGGTTGATCTGGTCTCTGCTGAATCCGTAGATCGACACTACTTCGTGATCGTGAGCGGCCATCTTCTCTCCTGTTAGGGCCTCGAGCGGGGAGCGACACCGCTCCACAACAACTCGGTCAGCTGTTCAGCGAGCACCGCGGCGTCGATCCGAGCGGCGGGATCGTTCAGCCACCAGATTCCCACCATGTGCAGCATGCCGACGATTCCGTAGCCCCAGGCCTCGGCCGGAGCCGGGTCTGCGCCAGCCAAGCTGCGCGCGGCTGCCGTCGCCTCGATGATGGGCGCAGCCGCGCGACGCGCGAACTCGAGTGTCGTCGCGAGCGTCGTGTCGCCCGCTCCAGCGCCGTTCACGAATGCGTAGAGGTGCCGGTCGGCGGCGATCGCCTCGAGGTTCGCCTGAAGCGAGATCGCGAGCCCTTCCCGGCCTGCTGGCGCTGACGCGCTTGCGGCCTGGGTCGCCGCTTGCATGCGCGCGAGCAGGCGCGCGGAAAGCGCGTGCACGAGCGCGCGCCGGTCCCCGATGTGCGCGAAGAGCACCGGCTTCGTCGCACCCGCCACCGCCGCAATGCGTTCCAGCGAGACCTCGGCTCCGTGGCTTCGAATCGCGCTCTCCGCAGCATCGAGTAAGCCCTCGCGATCGACGCGCGCCGGACGGCCGCGGCGGACGGCGCCTGGAGCTCCGCCTGCGGCAGCGCGAGGTCCTTGGATCCTCTTCGATTTCGTCTTCCCGAGCGTCGGCATTCGTGTCATTATCTACCATCGGTAGGTTAATCGCGAACAAAATCGGCGGGTGAGGCATGACAATCGCGCGTCTCTTCGAGCTTACGGGGCAGGTCGCGGTCGTCACCGGCGCGGGGCGCGGAATCGGCGAGGGCATCGCGAACGTTCTCGCGGAGGCCGGCGCGGCGGTCGTGCTCGCGGCGCGGCGTGGAAACGAGATCGAGCGCGTCGCGAAGCAGCTGCGCGAGCTCGGACACAAGGCGATCGCGGTGCCAACGGACGTGACCGACGACGCGGCGGTCGAAGCGCTCGCGAAGCGCGCGATCGCCGAATTCGGCGCGCTCGACATCTGGGTGAACAACGCCGGCGGCTCACCGATCGCCGCGCCGCTCAGCGAGCTGCCGCGCGCCGAGTGGGACGCAACGCTCGCGCTCAACATCACCGCGGTGTGGGTGTGCAGCGTGATCGCGGTGAAGCACATGCGCGAGGGCGGGCGCATCGTGAACATCTCCTCGATCGCAGCTCACGGGCCCTTTCCCGGCAGTGGTCATTACGCCGCCGCCAAAGCCGCAGTGAACAACCTCACGCTCACGCTCGCAGCCGAGCTGGGCCCGAGAGTACGCGTCAACGCGATCTCGCCAGGCGCGGTGCCGACCGAGATCATGATGAGCGCGCTGAAGCTGAAGGCAGAAGACCTGCCCAAGCTCGAGAAGACTCTGCGCTTGCCGATGCGCCGCCTCGGTACGCCGGAAGATCTCGGCGCGGCGGTACTGTTCTTCAGCTCACCCGCCTCGAGCTGGGTGACCGGACAGATTCTCAAAGTCGCTGGAACGCCCTGAGGCGGCAGCGATCAGAGCGAACCTCTCACTGCGCGCAGCGATGCTCGGTGCGCGCGACAACCTCCGGAGGAACCGATGAGTACTGCTCCCTCGATGTTCTCCACGCCCTTCCATCTACAGGGCAACTTCGCGCCGATCTTCGACGAGGTGACGCTCACCGATTTGCCGGTGACCGGAGCGATCCCGAAGGAGCTGAACGGCCGCTTCTTCCGCAACGGCGCGAACCCGAAGAGCGGCACGTCGCCGCACTGGTTTCTCGGTAACGGCATGCTGCACGGCGTACGACTCGAGGGCGGACGCGCCGTCTGGTACCGCAATCGTTACGTGCGCACGCCGCTGCTCGACGATCCGAACGCGGCCGCGATTCGGCCCGACGGCAGCACCGACATGCGCGCATCGCTCGCGAACACCCACGTCGTCGCGCACGCCGGCAAGATCCTCGCGCTCGAAGAGGGCCACTTCCCGTGGATCGTGTCGAAGGATCTCGACACGGTCGGGCCACACGACTTCGGCGGCAAGCTGAAGACGGCGATGACCGCGCATCCGCGGATCTGCCCCGTGACCGGCGAGATGCTGTTCTTCGGTTACGGCGCGCTCCCGCCCTATCTCACGTATCACCGCGTCGCGGCCGACGGCACGCTCGTGCAAAGCGAGGAGATCACGGTCAAGGGCCCGACCATGATGCACGACTGGAACGTGACGCGGAACTTCGTCGTGTTCATGGATCTTCCGATGGTGTTCGACCTGTCGCTGCTCGCCAAAGGCGGCATCCCGATCCGCTGGAGCGATGATTACGGCGCGCGCCTCGGTGTGATGCCGCGCAACGGCAGTAACAAGGACGTGGTCTGGTACGAGATCGAGCCGAGCTACGTGTTCCATCCGATGAACGCGTACGAGGACGGTGACGACATCGTGCTCGACGTCGCGCGCTTCAAGAAGCTCGCGTTCAGCCCGCAGGACGGCGAAGGCACGCCGTCCGTATTGCATCGCTGGGTGATCGACCGCAAGGCGGGCAAAGTGCGCGAGCAGCCGCTCGACGATCAACCTGCAGACTTCCCGCGCGTCGCGGACGAGCGCGTCGGGTTGAAGAACCGCTTCGGGTACATGACCGGTCTACCCGCGGACATGGGCGAGTTCGGCGGACAGCTCCTCAAGTACGACCTGACGACGGGCTCGAGCAGCGCGTGGCGTTTGCCCAAGGGTGACGGCGCGGGCGAGCCGGTGTTCGCGCGGGCGGGCAAGGCCGAAGACGAGGGCTACGTGCTCTCGTTCGTGTACGACGCGAAGCGTGGCGCGAGCGACCTCGTCGTGATCGACGCCCAGAACTTCGCGAAGGGCCCGGTGGCGCGTGTTCACTTGCCTCGCCGTGTGCCGTACGGCTTCCACGGCTCCTGGCTCGCGGACTGACGGCGTCTTCGGCCGCCTGGCTTCGTTGCGCTGCGCTCGCCGTACGGGAAGTACGGCTTCGCTTGCGCGCCTCGCCAGTCGGCCGAATCCGCTCGTCAGTCGTGTCTCGCGTTCGGACCCAACAACAGCGCGACTGCAGATTCGTCGCGACCGAGGACTGCGGTGCTTTCTGACGTGAATCGCAAGGTGGTGCTGGCTGCGCGGCCGCGCGGGGTTCCGGTGCCGAGCGATTTCGGCATCGAGAGTGAGGCGCTCGCGCCGCTCGCGGAGGGGCAGGTGCGGATCGACGTCTCGCACCTGTCGATCGACGCGTTCATCCGGACTGCGCTCGAGGCGAATAGCTTCCACTCGTCGGTCCCGATCGGCGGCACGGTCAGCGCGCTCGGCGTGGGGCGCGTGCGCGAGAGTCGCTTCTCGGCGCTCGCCCCGGGCGACGCGGTGTTCGCGCCCGTCGGCGCGCAGAGCGTCGCGACGCTGCCTGGCGCGATGGCGAAGCGCATCGACGAGAAGCGCGCGCCCATGACGGCGCACCTCGGGTTGTTGGGCCTCACGACGGGGCTCACCGCGTACATGGGTGTGCGCAAGGTCGGCGCGGTGCGCAGCGGCGAGACCTTCGTCGTGTCGGCGGCGGCCGGCGCGGTCGGCAGCGTGGCGGGGCAGATCGCGAAGATCGACGGCGCGCGCGTGATCGGCATCGCGGGCGGTGCCAGCAAGCAGCGGCACTTGGTCGACGAGCTCGGCTTCGACGCCGCGATCGATTACAAGCGCGAGAACGTCGCGGAGCGCTTGCGCGCGTTCGCTCCCGAAGGCATCGACGTGTTCTTCGACAACGTGGGCGGCGAACTCCTCGACGTGGTGCTCGACCAGATTCGAGTCGGCGCGCGCATCGTGATCTGCGGCGCGATCTCGCAGTACTCCGGCGACATCTCGAAGGGCGTGCGCGGTCCGTCGCTCTATCTGCGGCTTGCCGAGCGACATGCGCGCATGGAGGGCTTCGCGGTGTTCCACTTCGCGAGTGCGTACGCGGAGGCCGAGGCGGCTCTCACGGAGTGGCTCGCGAGCGGGCGCATTCAGCTTCACGAGCACGTCGAGCACGGGCTCGAGAGCTTCGGCACGACGCTCGCGAAGCTCTTCGACGGGAGCCATACGGGGAAGCTGCTACTGGCCTTGTGAGCGCAGGAGAAGCCTCGATGTCCAACGCGCGTCTCGCCGACTACGACCCGCTGGATCCGGCGATCATCAAGAATCCGTTTCCGTACTACCCGCTGCTGCAGCGCGATGCGCCGGTCCATCGCGTGGAGAAGCGCGGCTTCTACGTGATCAGCCGCTACGACGACGTCGCGGCGGTGCTCCAAAACTGGCAGGACTTCACCACCTCTTCGGGCCCGGGCCCGGCCTTCACGAGCTCTCCGGTCGCCGCGGTGCTGCAGTCCGATCCGCCGGTACACACGCGGCTGCGCACGATCATCTCGAAAGCGTTCACGCCGCGGGCGGTCAAGGCCTGCGAGCCGTTGGTCATCGCCTACGCGCACGAGTGCATGGACCGCATCCTCGCGCAGCCGCGCGCGGATCTCGTCGAGGAGTATGCGATTCCGATACCGGTGGTCGTGATCGCCGAGTTGTTGGGCGTTCCGCGCGAGGATCGGCGGCTGTTTCGCGCGTGGTCCGACGACGTGGTCGCCGCGATCGGTGGACGGCGCGGTGCGAGCGGCGCCCCGATCGCTTTCGACACCTACTTCGGCCGCGTGATCGAAGAGCGTCGGCGCGCGCCGCGCGACGACGTGATCAGCAAGCTGTTCGAGCCCAACCGAGCTGGCGAGACGCTGAGCGTGCCCGAGGTGCTCGCGTTCTGTCTCTCGCTGCTGGTCGCTGGCAACGAGACGACCACGGGGCTGATCGGAAATTTGTTCTTCGAGCTCGCGAAGCGCCCCGACGACTGGCAGCGCCTGCGCGCGGATCGCTCGCTCGTACCCAGTGCGATCGAGGAATCGCTCCGCCACGACGGCCCGAACCAGGGCCTCTTCCGCCACACGACGCGCGACGTGACACTGCACGGCGTCACGATCCCGGCGAACAGCAAGGTGCTCGTCCTGTTCGGCGCCGCGGGCTACGACGCGTCGCACTTCAACGAGCCCGAGCGCTTCGACATCGCGCGCGAGCCGAATCGCCATCTCGCCTTCGGCGCGGGCATCCATCACTGCCTCGGTGCGTCGCTCGGGCGGCTCGAAGCGACTGTCGCGCTCGGCGTGGCGCTCGATCGGATCGAGTCGCTGCGCTTGGTCGAGACGGACCCGCCCTACGTTCCGATCTTTTTCATCCGCTGCCCGGAGCGCATCGTGGTCGAGACGAAGGCCGCCTAGAGAAGGAGCGAAGATGGCGATCGTGGGCATGGTCCACTTCAACGTGAACTGCAGCGATTACGACCGCTCGCGCGATTTCTACGCGGTGCTCGGCTTCCGCGAGATCTGGCGCGTGCCCGAGCGCAACACGCCCGAAGTTGCAGCGGCGGTCGGCATGCCGCCGTACCGCGTGAAGGGCGCTCTGCTCGCACTCGAGGGCGTGACGCCGGCGATCGTCATCGACCTGCTCGAGTGGAAGGAGCCGCGCGACGAGAGCCCGCCCTACCCGCATCTCTACCACTACGGCATTGCGCGCGTCGCACTCGCGACGAACGACCTCGACGGCGACATGAAGAAACTCGCGGCGGCGGGCGCGGTCTTCATTTCCGCTCCCGCGCAGATGCCCGAGAGCTCGGGATCGCGCGCTCGCTTCGTGTGCTTCAAGGATCCGGACGGAACGGTGCTCGAACTCGTGGAGAACGCAGCGCGCTGACGCGATCGCGCGCCGCGTTCAGCGCGGTGCGGAGGCGAGACGCACGACCGTCTTACCGAAGTTCGCGCCGCGGAAGAGATCGCAGAATGCGCGTGGCGTGCTCTCGATGCCGTCGAGGCAGTACTCGGGAACGCGCAGCTTGCCAGCCTCGATCCACGTCGTGAGCACGGCGCGCGCCTGTTCGTAGCGATCGGCCTTCAGGTGCGTCATGAAGCCGTGCACGTGCGCCTGTTTCGTGACGAGCTGGAACAGGTTGCTCGGGCCCGGCAGCGGCGACTGCGCGTTGTACGCGGCCACGGCACCGCACATCAAGATGCGCGCGCCAACGTTGATCTGGTTCAGCACGGCTTCGAGCAGCGGGCCGCCAACGTTGTCGAAGTAGACGTCGATGCCGTCCGGGCATGCGCGCCGGAGCTCCGCCGCGACGTCGCCGCGCGTACGATCGACCGCGGCGTCGTAGCCGAGCTCTGCGATCAAGCGCGCGCACTTTTCCGCGCCGCTCGCTACGCCCACCGCGCGCGTGCCTGACAACTTCGCGATCTGCCCCGCAATGCTGCCGACCGCACCGCCGGCTGCGCTCACCAGCACCGTCTCGCCCGGCGATAGGGCGCCGTAGTCGTGCAGGCCGAAGTATGCCGAGAGCCCGGTGTCGCCGAGCACGCCCAGGTACCAGCTCAGCGGATGCTTCGGATTCGCCGGCACCGGTACGAGGAAATCGCCAGCGTCGGTGAGCGAGAGCTCTTCCCAAGCGAGCCGCGCCATCAACAAGTCGCCGACGCGGTGCGCGGGATGGCGGCTCTCGACGATGCGGCTGAGCGCGAGGCCCATCACGGGCGCGCCGAGCGCCATCGCGGGCAGCACGTTGTCGCCGCTGCCCTCGTCCATCCAGTTGCGGAAGCCCGCGTCGAGCGAGAGGTAGAGGTTCTCGCACAGGATCTGCCCGTCGCCGACGATTGGCCGCGGAGCGACTTCGACGCGGAAGTCGCTATCGCGCGGCATTCCGCGCGGCCGCGCGGCGAGCACGACGCGGCGATGCGAGTCGTCCCTGGTGGACCGCGCGCTGCTCATCGCGCGCGGCCCGCCGGGGCCGACTCAGTCGCCACCCAACTCGAGCGTGACGTCGACGCCGTAGGTCCGGCCGGGAACCATCGTCCCGGACGCGAACAGCGGCTGGATCAAGAAGGGAACCTCGTAGCCTTCGTTCGTCAGATTCCGCGCGAAGAACATCACCGACACGTTCTTGTATCGATATCCCGTCGTCATCTGGAGGTCGCCGCGCGACTTGAGCCGACCGACCGTCAGGTTGATCAGACTCGTCTCGACTTCACCCAGCCAGTTGTACTTGAGCGACGTCTCGGCGACCCCGCCCCCGACATCCAGCCGCACGGTGCCGCCAACGCCCACCGTGAACTCCGGCGCGTTGCGCGGGCGCAGGAACGAGGCGTCCTGGATGCACTGACCCACCGCAGCCGTGGCCGGCACGGACGGGACGAAGGTCCCGCTGCAGTTGGCCAGCGTCGTGGTGGCCGTGTCGTTCGGGTTGATGTCGGTGAAGAAGTCCCGGTACTCCGCGTCGAGCCAGCCGAACGACATGAACAGGTCGAGCTGCTCGATCGGCGCCACCTGCAGCTCGATGTCGATGCCCTGATAGACCGCGTCGGCCACGTTCGCGAAGACGGTTGCCACCGTGTTGGTGGTCGGGTCGAACTGGATGGCCGATTCCTGCTTGTTCCTGAACTGGTTGTAGAAGTAGGAGGCGTTCAGCTGGACGTGGTTGTCGAACCAGCGCGTCTTCGCGCCGATCTCGTACGAGCGCGCGTACTCGGGGTTGTATTGATCGCGCTCGAAGTCGGCGATGTTCTGATTCACGCCGAAGAATCCACCCGAGTGGAATCCCTCGGAGTACGAGAGGAACAGCAGCACGTCATCCGCGGGTTGCCAGGCGAGTGCCGCCTTCGGCGAGATGTCGTCCCACGTCTTTTCGAGATTCGCATACGCCGGGAAGTTGCGGACCCGGTTGCGCGCCACGCTCGACAAGTACGCCTGACCCGCGCGGAAGTCCTTCGTCTCTTTGGTCCAGCGCAAGCCGAGCGTCAGCGTCAAGTCCTCGATGATCTCCCAGTCCGCCTGGCCGAAGACCGCGAACGAAGTGGTCTCCTGCGTCTCGAATAGGCGCTGGGTGACTTTGTTGCCGAGGCCCACGCCGGGCGTGATGCCGTCCCCGCTTGCCGTAACCCCCGTGTCGCAGCGCGTCGCGCCGAAGGGGAAGCCGGCTACGGTCGGATTCTGACAGACTTGGAGAGGTCCGACGCTGGCTCCGAGGCTGGGGAAGGCCGTGGCGAGGCCCTGGGCGGGGAGCGTCCACGTGTTGGTCGCGAAATTCGCGCCTGAAAGCGTGCCGACCAGCCTCCAGAAGTCCCCTCCCGTCACCCAGTCCTGTGAGAACTCCGAGTTCCAATAGTAGAACCCCACGACGCCCTTGATCGAATCGAAGTCGGCGTGGATTCGCGCCTCTTCGCTGAACTGGTCGAAGTCGTTCAGCCGCTCGAGCGTGATGTGGTCCACAGAGCTTCCATCGAAATCCAGGATGCGGTCTTCGTTGACCTTTCGGTAACCGGTGACGGAAGCGAACCGAAAGTTCTCGTTGATTTCGAAGCTCGTGTCGAGCGTGTACGCGTCGGTCGTCAGCGACGCCGGATTGGCGATATCGGCAGACACCTTCTTGGGGCGATTCAGGCTCGTGCGGCACGGAACGCCTGCCGCGGTCCACTCCGGAATGAGCCCGCTGTTGAACAGTGTGCACGACAGGAAGCCGCCGGAAAGGTCGGGCTCGCGCGGATCCGAGGGCGGGCTCGCGACACCGGGGGCGAGGTTGTAGTTGGTCAGTGATCCACCGCCCTCGGTGTCGTCGTCGAATCGCTCGATCGTGAACAGTGCACGAAGCCGATCCGTCGGCGTCGCCAGGAACGTGACGCCGTAGTTCATGTAGTCCTTCTGCGCGACGCCACGGTCGAGCGTGGTGTTCTTGATCCAGCCGTCGTCGCCGATCTTCGTGAAGAAGAACTTCGCAGCGAGCTTCTCATCGACGATTGGAGCGTTGATCACCGCGCGGTACTCGAGCTGGCTGAAGCTGCCTGCGGTGAACTTGAGGCGCGCGCCCCAATCGCCGGTCGGCACGGTTCGCTTCACGTTGAGCACGCCGCCCACCGTGTTCTTGCCGAACAGCGTGCCCTGCGGCCCACGCAGAATCTCGACCTGCTGGATGTCGAAGTTCTCGAGCACCTGGCCCGACAACGTGCCGAGGTAGATGTCGTCGATCATCACGGCTACCGGCGAGTCGAAGGAGTTGTCGTCCGTGCGCGTGGGGCTGATGCCGCGGATCGTGATCGCGGCGCCGTTCGCACGCGCTGGATCGCGATCAATGCGCACATTGGGCGCGAACCCGTTGAGATCGCGCAGGTCGCGGATCGCGCTCGTCTGGAGCTCGGCCGAGATGGCGGTGATCGCGATCGGCACTTCCTGCGCGGATTGCTCGCGCTTCTGAGCGGTGACGATGATCTCCTCGATCCCGCCCGAGGCCGCGGCCGGCGCTGCGGGTTGCGCTGCGGGCGTTGCAGGCGCTGGCTCTTGGGCGCTCGCGGTCAGCGGAGCGACGAGCGTGGCAATCGAGAACGCGAGGACGAGCCGAGCGAAGCGAACCGTGGCCTGCATGCAGTCTCCCTCCGGAGTCCGAACGGAAAACACGTGAAAGCCTCTCCTACGCCGACGCGGGGAAGTGGTCAACATATTTCTACTTCGGGTAGGAAATAGCCCGATCGAGTGGAAACCGGGCATCAGGCCGGTTCGGGCCGCGCTCTCGCGCGGAACTCGAGCTCCGCGCGGATTCTTGTCGCCCGACTCGGCTGAGACCGAAGATCGCGATGGCTGCGGGAGCCAAGGCTTCAAGCATCAGAACTTTTTGGTGAGCTCGACTCCCCAGGTTCGCCCTGGTGCCACGGCTCCGAACCAGAACACGCCCACGTCGACGGAGGTCGCGAGGTAGTTGTCGTGGTGGAACGCGTCCTTCACGAACGCGGCCACGGTGAGCCACTCCCGCCAGCGTCCCGTGATTCGAGGGACCTTCTATTCCTCCTCGGCCCAGAGCGTCAACATATTTCTACCGATGGTAGGAAATTATCTGAACGCGCAGTCCGAGGGCCGAGGCGGTGGCGGAGGAGCCTCAAACCGACTCGGGTCGGGCCCCGGCGCGCAGCTCGAGCTCCGCGCGGATCTCTCGTTGCCTCGCCTCCGTGATCGGATAGCGCCAAACGATCACGGCCCCGCTCACGAAGAAGATCGACGGGAACGTCGAGAACAGGAAGCGCAGCCCGAACATCTCGTCGGCCCCGTTCGCCGAGCGGAGCGTGGCATCGAAGCCGAACAGGCTGAGACCGAAGATCGCGATCACGCCGCCGAGCGACGCCGTCGCCTTCTGCGCAAAGGACCACGCCGAGAAGAACAGCGCGGCACGGTTCTCGCCGCTCGCGAGCTCGTCGAGGTCGATCACGTCCGCCTTCATCGAGTTCGGCAGCAGCTGCGAGAAGCCGCCCGCCGCGAAGCCGGTGGCGACCGTGATGGGCAGCATCCACCAGAAGTCGCCCGGGCCGAGGAGCAGGTAGAAGGGGTGCGCGCACGCGATCAGGAAGAACGACGCGATGTAGGCGTGGTGCTTGCCGATTCTGCGCGACAGCCACACCCAGAACGGAACGGCTGCCAAGTTGGTGATGTAGAAGCAGCTGAGCATGTAGATCGACTGATTCTCGGCCCCGAGCACGTCCGCCACGAAGAAGATGTAGAGCGGCGTCGTGATGTTCAGCCCGATCGAACCGATCATGAACGCGATCACGAGCTGCAGGAACGGCTTGTTACGAAACATCAGGCGTAGGCCGTCGATGACCGGGACCGTGGAGGGCACCGCCACGGCCGGCTCGGGCGTCCGAGTCACGGTCACGAGCACGCAGATCGGCATCAGTACGAGCATCGTCGTGCCCACGATCTCGAGCACCGCGTCGCTTCCGCCGATGGCGAAGAAGAACAACGCGGCGGCCGGCGCCAGCTGAGCGACCAAGCTGCCGACTACGCCCATCATCGCTCGCGCGCCCACCACCCGCGTTCGTTCGTGATATTCCGACGAGAGCTCGGCGCCCCAGGCGTAATAAGGGATGATCATCATCGTGATGCCGACCGAGAGCAGCATCCCCCAGCCGAACAGATACGCGGCGCCGGCGCCTTCGGGCGGCATGAACAGTCGATAGATGCCGAGCATCAGCAGTGGCGCAGATGCGGCGACCCAGGGTCTGCGCCGACCCCAGCGCGAGCGCGTGTGGTCGCTGATCCAGCCCATCAGCGGATCCGTGAACAGGTCGAGGATGCGCTGCACGAGCATCACGGCACTGAGCGTCGCCAGCGGGATCCCGAGGTCGGTGGCGTAGTAGCGCGGGATGAAGACCATCACCGGGAACAGCGCCATCGCGACGGGGAGGTCGGCCAAGCTGTAGGCGAAGAGCGTCGACTTCTTCAGCGGTGTCACGGCGCGTTCCGCAAGTAGCCCTCGATGCGCTGGTGCAGGTGGCGGATGCGCGACTCCTGATAATTGCCGAGCGTCTGGCCGCGCTTGCGGCTCGCTTTGAAGCCGCGCGTCTGCGCCGCCATGTTGCCCGTGTCCTGGTCGTAGATGGCGCCGAGGATGCCGAGCGCCGTGGCGCGCGTGTAGCTGTCGCCGACATCGAGCACGATCGGCTCTGGCGGCGGAGCCGTGGGCGGGCCGGGCGCCTTCGGCCGTAACATCAGCAGGTCGAACGTGCAGAAGTCGGGGTTCTCGGGATCCGGGCGGAAGCGGTAGACCATCCCCAACGTGAGCCCGGGGAAGAAGAACGCATTCGGGAAGAGGAAGTACTCGATCGAGTCGAGCGTCAGCGACGTCGAGTAGCTCGAGAAATCCCGCCCGTAGCGCTCGCTCATCTGGCGCTTCATGAAGTCGGCGTAGAAGTCGCGCGCCGTCATGCCAGCGGGGAGCGTCGGCACCTCTCCGCCGTCCTTGCCGCGCTGCCAGAGCCCGGCGAGCAGCTCCTGCTCACTGCTCGGCGGCTCGACGCGCGGATTCGGCGAGCCGATGGTGTGGATGAAACGCGTGACGTTCTCGCCGAAGATGTCGTACTGCGTCGTGACCTCCGTTCCCGGCAAGCCGCCCGCGTGCGTCTCGCGCACGTGATAGGCCTCCATGAACGCTTCCT
>JANNKN010000076.1:0-8168 GCA_031396315.1 Deltaproteobacteria bacterium | reverse complement strand
GCCGTAGTTGCCCGAGTTGTCGGCGAGGCAGCCGGGGAGGTCGAACGGAGGCGGCGCCGGGTGGTCGCCCATCCCTGCATCGGTGTACGCCACCGCAGTTGGCTCGCACGGGCGACGCAGGCCCGCGTGCCGGAACCAGCCGAGCGCGCCGAGTCGGTAGCTCGTCGTCACCACGATCACGTTCTGCTGCGACGCGAGAGCGCTCCCGTCGTAGAAGGAGGTCGAGCCGATGGTGTTGCCGCCGCCGTGGATCCAGAGCATCACCGGGAGCCGGGCGCCCTCGGCGGGAACCGCGCTCGCGTCGAAGGCGGGCGCGTACACGTTGAGGAACAGGCAGTCCTCGTTGCCCTGGATCGAGCCGCGTTCGCCGGGCACGCCACCGACGGGGCTCGCGAACTGCGGGCACGGCGAGCCGAACGCGAGCGCTTCGCGCACGCCGTCCCAGCGCGCGAGTGCCTGCGGTGCGCGCCAGCGCAGCGCACCGACGGGCGCTTGCGCGAACGGGATCCCGAGCCACGCGTGCCCGCCGTGGGTGCCCGTGCTCCCGATCACGCTGCCCGCAGGCAGCCCGCGCTGGGTGGCGGCGTCCGCGACGGGTGGCGCCGCGGGAGCCGTGGTTTCGCCCGAGCACGCGACCAGCGCGGCGGCGAGCAGCGCGCCGAGTGCTGGAAGCGAGCAAGAGCGAGAGAAAAGCGCGCGCGCAAAGCGCATCGGGTCACCTCGAAGTGCGCGCCACAATACGCCGTGCGCGCGCTCGTGCGAATCGAGACGCTCGGGTCGAGACGTTTTTGGGCGCGCCCCCCTTGGTTCCGGTTCTCGGCGACGTCGGCTCCGCTAGCGTGCTCGCCCGCTCGCTTGCGTCTGCAGGCGCTCGTTCTCCACGCGAGGTTCCCGTGCTCCGCTTGCGCCCGCCGCTCGTTCACGCTCCGTCTCTGCTGCTTGCCGTCGCGTTCGCAGCGATTGCTGCGACGCTCACCGGCTGTCGGCCCACTAAGGTCGAAATCGACCACAGCGGCCCCACTGCGAATTGGCCGCAGTACGCGGGCAGCACCGCCGGCCTCTCGTTCTCGCCGCTCACGCAGATCACGTCCGCGAACGTGAAGTCGCTCGCGCTCGCGTGGGAGCATCACTCCGGCGATTTCAGCAACGCGACCGAGGCGCAGAGCCGCACATCCTTCGGCGCGCGCCCGATCGTGCCGAACGACACGCTCTATTACTGCACGCCCTATAATAACGTGATCGCGCTCGACCCGGAGACCGGCAAGCCGCGCTGGCGCTTCGATGCGAAACTCCGGAACCGCAAGCTCGAGGGGCCGTACCCGCTCGTGTGTCGCGGGGTGTCGTATTGGCGCGAGGCCGAGCTGACGGGTGCCGCGTGCGAGGAGCGCATCCTCACCGCGACTATCGACTCCGAGTTGATCGCGCTCGATGCGCAGACGGGCCAGCCGTGCGCGGGCTTCGGTCGGGCGGGGCGCGTCGATCTGCGCCAAGACGTCGGCGAAGCGCCGGCTTGGGAGACGTACTCCACCTCGCCGCCGCTCGTGCTGGGAGATGTCGTCGTGGTGGGTGCGCTCGTCTCGGACAACCTGCGCGTGGATGCGCCGAGCGGCGTGATTCGCGCCTTCGACGCGCGCACGGGTGCGCTGCGCTGGGCCTGGGATCCCGTGCCGCCCGGCTTCAAGGAGCGCGAGCGCGCGCCGGGCGAGCCGCTCTACACCGCGGGCACGCCGAACGCGTGGTCGATCCTTTCCGGCGATGCCGAGCGCGGGCTCGTGTTCGTGCCGACCGGCAATCCCTCACCGGATCTGTTCAACGCGATCCGCCAAGGCCTCGATTACTATGGGAGTTCGGTGGTCGCTCTGAAGGCGGAGACGGGCGAAGTCGCCTGGCACTTCCAGACCGTGCACAAGGACGTCTGGGACTACGACTTGCCCGCGCAGCCGACGCTCTTCCAGAGCGCTGGCGTCGGCGGCGGGCGGCCCGCCGTGGTCGCGCTCACCAAGCACAGCTTCATGTTCCTGCTCGATCGCGAGACGGGGCTGCCGCTCTACCCGGTCGAGGAACGCCCCGCGCCGCAGGGCGGTGCCGCGGGCGAGGAACTCTCGCCGACCCAGCCCTGGCCGACGCACCCGGGCCCGCTCGCGCCCACTTCCGTAACAACCGACGAAGCCTTCGGCTTCACACCGATCGACCGCGCGGATTGCCGGGAGCAGCTCGCGCGCCTGCGCAACGACGGCCTGTTCACGCCGCCGACACGCGAAGGATCGATCGTCTACCCCGGTACCGCCGGCGGTCCGAACTGGGGCGGTACGGCGATCGACGAAGAGAACGGCATCGCGTACGTGAACATCATGCGCGCAGCGATGGTCGCGCAGCTCGTGCCGCGCGAGCAATTCGCGCAGCTCGATTGGAAGACCGTGCAGTACCCGACCGAGCTCTATCCGATGACCGGCGCGCCCTACGGCGTGAAGCGCGGTCCGTTGCTCTCGAGCTTCGGTGCGCCCTGCATTCCGCCGCCATGGGGCACGCTAATGGCCGTCGACCTGAAGACGGGGCAAAAGAAGTGGGAGGTCACGCTCGGCACGACCCGCGACCAAGCGCCGTTCCCGCTCTGGTTCGACCTCGGTGCGCCGAACCTCGGTGGCACGCTCGCCACCGCCGGCGGTGTCGTCTTCATCGGCGCCACCACCGACAAGTACGTGCGCGCCTTCGACTCCAGGAACGGAAAGGCGCTCTGGCGTTTCCGCACGCCGACCACCGCGAACGCGACGCCGATGACGTTCCGCCTGCGCAAGAACGGCAAGCAGTTCGTGGTGATCGCCGCCGGCGGTCACGGCTGGAGCGAGCCGGGCGACGCGCTGCTCGCGTTCGCGCTCCCGGGCGCGGCGAACTAGCGCGGGGCGACGAAGAAATTAGGGCGCGAGCGGCTCGCGCAGCACTTCTAGCAGCGCGCCGTCGTCGGCCTGCGCGAACACGCGCAGCAGCGGCGACCGCCCCGGCGTGAAGTCGACCGCCGCGAACCCACGGCGGCTCCAGCTCTCCCCGTCGCCTTCACACACCGGCGAGCGCTTCGCGCCGGCGCCGCTCACCAGGTGCGCGCCGAGCGCCGGATCGCGCGCGAACTGCAGCGAGTGGTCATGGCCCGCCGCGAAGAGGAGGGGCGGGTTCGGCGCGAGCGCGCGCCGGAGCGACTCCGCGTAGGCCTGATAAGCCGGTGCGTGCAGATCCTGTCCGCCGATCTTCAGCACGCGGCGCAGCCACGACATCCCGCAGCCGCCGTGCTCGCCGACGCTCTGCAGCGGGTGATGGGCGACGACGATGGCGGGCGCGCAATCCGCGCAGGCGAGAGCCACCGTGAGCGCCTGCTCCGCGGCGCGCAACTCCGTGCACGCGCCCGACGCTCGGGCGCACGCGACCGCTGCGAGGCGCCAGCGCTCCGAGTCGAGGGCGGGCACGCGATACGGCTCGCCGCTCTCGACGGCGAGAAGCTCGCCGGGCGAAGGCTCCCAGCTTTCGTTGGCCGCGCCCGCAAGCGCCCGGATGCGCTCGGGCTCGCTGTGGCCGAACAGGCGAAAGCCACGCGGATGCCAGTCGTGATTCCCGGCGACGAAGGTCACGTGCCCGGGGCGCACATCGCGCTGCCGACCGAGGATCGCGACGCGCTCGTCGATGCGGTGCGGGTAGTAGTTGTCGCCGAGGAAGATCACGCGAGTCATAGCCGCGCCGGCCTCCACCCACTGCGCGGCCTCGTCGAGCACGCTCGCCGTGCTCGTCTCGACGCCCGCGTCGCCGATCAGCACGAGCCGCTGGTCCGGCTCGGGAAGCGGCGCGAGTTGCGCGGTCGGCAGCGGAGTCGGCGCTGACACGTGCGCACAGCCGGCCGTGATGGCGAGCGCGACCGCCGCGAGCGCTGCGGCGGTCGCGCGCATCACTCGCTCTCTGCTGCCGGCCCCGGCTTCGCGACGTAGCGTCGCTCGCTCCCGATCTTCACGAGGAAGCCGGACGCGAGCCGCTCATCGCCGCGCAGTCCGTTGTAGAGCGCGGTTTCCGCGGCGCTCCAGGCGTTACCGCTCCGCTTCGAGACCAGCTCGAGCGTCTCGCCGGACTTCGCAGGCACGAGCGTGAGGCGCGTCTCGGTGATCAGCGCGCGGTCGTCGTCGTTCAGCCGGCGAAAGCTCTGCAGCACGCGCTCGAAGGCGTCGCTCCAGGTGCCCCATTCGGCTTGCAGCGCCGCCGCTTGGAAGGCGTACACGCTGCCGCCGTGCATGAAGTAGGTGCGCTCGATCAGCTGGTTTTGATTCGCCAGCACCCGCACGGCGTAGCCGCGCGCCGCACCGACGCGAACCTGGCCGCCGTCCTCCGCCTGCAGGTTCTGTTGCGCCGCATCGCTCAACGCCTTGCGTGCGGCGCTCTTCGCGTCGGCGCCTTCGCTCTTCGGCACCGGCAGCAGCCCGATGATCGCGTTGCCTTGCTCGGGCTTCGCCATCACCGCCTGCGGCGAGTTCTGGGTCTGCCAGCCGCGCGGGAACTTCACCGCGAAATCGAGATCCGGGTGCATGAAGAGCGTGTCGCGGAAGATGCCCTGCGCCGGGTCGGCGCCGACGAGCAGCCCTTCCGTGCGGCGCACGAAGTCGCTGCGATCCCGGGCGATCGGCGCGGTCGCGGCGCGCGGGTACTGGCTGGCGCGCGCCAGCGCGGAGCGCACGCGCTCATCGCTGCTCGGGTGCGAGTCGAGAAAAGTCGGCTGCCGTTTCTCGCCGAGCTTCAGCTCCATCTCGCGGCCGAGTGCACCGAGGAACGTGCCGATCGCGGCCGGGTCGTAGCCCGCTTGCGCGGAGAGCTTCTGGCCGATCTCGTCCGATTGCCGCTCCTGATCGCGGCTGTAGGACGCGAGCCAGCCCTGCGCGCCGGTCTGCGCGATCTGCCCGACGCCTTGGGCCAGCTCGCCGCCGCCGAGAATCGCCGCGCCGATCGTCGCGATCGCGGCGCCGATCCCGGCGACCTGCGCGCGCGTCTGGCGCTGCGCGCTGTGCCGCGCGGCGACGTGTCCGATCTCGTGGCCCACCACGCCAGCGAGCTCGTCCTCGGAGTTCGCGAGCGCGAGCAGGCCGCGCGAGACGTAGACGTAGCCGCCGGGCAGGGCGAAGGCGTTGGTCTCCGCCATGTCGACGGCGTGGAACTCGTACTTCACATCCTGGCGCGGCGAGAACCGCGCAAGGCGTCCGCCGAGCTGCGAGACGTAGGACTGCAGCCTCGTGTTCTCGACGAAGCCCATCTGCTGCGCGACTTCGGCCGCCGCCTGCTGCCCGATCTTTACTTCCTGCTGCGGCGACATCGTCGTGTATTCGCGCTGCCCGGTGACGGGATTCACGACGCTCGTGCACGCGAGCGAAAGCGCGAGCGACGCGGCGAGTGCGCTGCCTCTGCGGATGCGAGAACTCAACACGGGGGTGTGGACGCTGCGGCGTAGCATGCGATTCGTCTCCTTGCGCGAGTCCTATACGACAAGGCTTGCCTATCGTGACAGGCACGTCATGTCGGTGATGCCGCTCGCGCTGCTCGCGTTCTTCGCTTTCGGCGTGCTGCTCGTGCTGCCGGGCGCGCTCCAGCCGGCGTTCGCGCAGGCATTCGGGCTCGACTTGGCACAGAGTGCGGGCGTTGCGTCGGCGTTGTTGATCGGGGTGGGCGTCGGAGTGGTAGCGAGCGGGCCGGTCGTGGACCGCGCGCCGCGCCGCCCGCTGTTCGTAGCGGCCTCGCTTGCGTGCCTATTCGCGCTCGTCGGGGCGGCCCTCGCACCGAGCTACGCCGTGCTGATCGCGGCCCTCGGCGCCTTGGGGATCGCGAGCGGTTGTTACGAGACGCTGCTGAACGCCGCGGTTCCCGAAGCGTTCCCGGAGCGCGCGGCCGCGCGGCTCAGCGCCGCGCACGCCTCCGCGACGCTCGGCGCCGCGCTCGGCGCGCCGCTACTCGCCCGCGCCGCGAGTGCGTTCGGCTGGGCCGCGGCTCTCGGCACGCTGGCCGCTGCGTTCGCGGCGCTCGCCGCGCTCGGGCTCGGCGCGAGATTTCCAGCGCCCCCGGGCGCGTCCCCTTCCACGCCCACCGCGCCTCTCCCGCTGCGCGTGCTCGCTCCGCTCGCGCTCGCCGCGTGCGCGTATGTGGGAGTCGAGACCGCATTCTCCGCGCTGCTGCCCGCCTACGCGGGTGCACTGGGCGTCGCGGAGCAACCGGGCTGGCTCGGCTTCACGCGCGGGTCGCTGGCGATCTCGGGCTTCTGGGTCGGGTTGTTCGCGGCGCGCATCGCCTTCGCTCGGCTCGCGCTGCCCGCGCGCCCGCGCGAGCTCGTGTTCGGGGGCGCCGCCGCCGCGGGAATGCTGGCGTCGGGTGCCGCGCTCGCGACGACCTGGATCGAGGCGTGGAGCGCTGCGGTCGGGTTCGCGCTCGGTGCGGTGTTCCCCGTGCTCGTCGTGCTCGCGGGCGACGCTGCGCCACAGCGTCGCGCGACCGCGCTCGCGCTCGTCGTCGCGTTCGGCTCGGTGGGAGGCGGCGCGATCCCGTGGCTCGCGGGCGAGGCGGGCGGAGCCCTCGGCCCGGCGGCAGCGATGTTCGTGCTCGCAGCCGGCTGCGCCGCGGTCGCGCTCGCGGCGTTGTTCGCGCGACGCGGAAGTCTGCAAAGCGAATGACTCGGCGGGCCTGCCGCCGCGCAGGCCGGCGGGCGCCCGGGATCATCGGCGCAGCTTGTCTCGGCCCAGCCACGCCCACGCGCCCGCGACGATGCCGAACGCGAACAGCACCGTCTGCCACACGAGCCCCTGCGCGAGCGCAGAAGTCGCGGGCACGCCGAATGGCGCGAGCAGCAGAGCGAGCGCGCCCTCGCGTACGCCGAGGCCGCCGAGCGTGAAGCCGACCATCGCGACGACCTTCGAGAGCGGCCACGCGAGCAGCCAGGCGGCCGCGCCCGGCGCAACACCGATCGCGGCGCCGAGCCATGCGTTCATCGCGACGAAAGCACTCTGGGTGCAGAGCGCGAGCGCGAACGACGCGAGCGCGGTGCCAGGACGCGCCGCATACGCGCCGAGCACCTCGCGCACCCGCGCGAGCGCGCCTCGGGCGCGCGGCGGGAGCCTGCGCAGCGGCACCGCGTAGAGCAGGCCGAGACCAGCGAGGCCGGCGACCCCGAACGCGATCGCTCCCGCCCGAAGAATCGGCGCGGCGGGGCCGAGCTTGTCGGCGGGCGCGAAGTACGCGCCGAGGGCGCCGAGCGCGATCAGCGCGCCGAGATCGAGGGCGCGGTCGGCGATGCCGGCGAGGGCGGGCACCGCGATGCCGCCGTGGGCGCGCGTGATCCAGGCCGCGCGCACCACGTCGCCGCCGATGATCGACGGCAACCAGATGTTCGCGAACAGGCCGGCCGCGTGCGCGCGCAGCGCGGTGATGTGGTCGAGCGGCACGCCGGCCGCGCGCACCAGCATGCGCCACTTGGTCGCGCCCACCGCGTGCGCCACGCCGAACGCCGCGACCACCGCAAGCCACTGCGGCAACGGCGTCCGCGACATCGCGCTCCACACCTCCGCCGCAGGCAGCTTCCAGAACAGCCCCGAAAACACCGCCACCGTCGCCACCACGCGCAACCCGATGCGCAGCGGCAGCACCAAGCAGGAACTCAAAGGCGCGGCGCTGGACCGCTTCCTGCTGAAGCGGCAGGGTCGGCATTGGGACGGCGTTCCCGTGCCGCATGCGACTGTTACCAGCCTGGACGCGAAAACGCTTAACTGGTTTCGGAAGCAGGCGTTGAAGAGCCAGCGCCTGCCTGCGGGAATCGTGAGCGAGCCGGCGAAGACGCTGCTCGACAAACTGCATTTGCTCGAAGGCACCTATCTCAAGCGCGCGGCGGTATTGTTGTTTCATCCCGATCCGGAACATTTTGTGACGGGTGCATTCGTCAAGATTGGCTACTTCGAGAACAATGTCGATCTGCGTTATCACGATGAAATTCACGGGGACCTTTTTACCCAGGTTAACCAGACGATTGAGGTACTGAAGGCCAAATACCTGAAGGCATTGATTTCCTACGAAGGCTTACATCGTATCGAAACATATCCCGTACCCGAGGAAGCGTTGCGTGAGGCAGTGCTGAATGCCGTGGTGCACAAGGACTATGCCAGCGCCAT
>JANNKN010000014.1:0-9562 GCA_031396315.1 Deltaproteobacteria bacterium | reverse complement strand
AAAACGACCACGGAGGGGCACACCCACGTGGCTGACAAGGCCGAAGCCTCGCTATCCGACCTGGTCGCCCGCTTCACGGAGATGGGCGTGCCGGTCGAGCCGATGCCAGGCGGGCGTTGCCTGCGCGGCCAGCTGCGCTTGTCGACCGCGCCGTTCACCTCGCTCGAAGGCTCGCGCCGCTACGAAGCCGTTTCCTTCAGCACGGTAGGTGCGACGCAGATCAAGTGCGTCGCGCCGCTGCCCTTCTTTTTTCTGCCGCTGATCCCCCTGGGCGGCTGCGCAAACGCACCCGAGCTCGAGACGCGCATCCGCACCGCGTGGTCCCTGCGGGAGCGCAACTTGCGCGCCGCCGCGCAGAGGTTGAGCTCGCTCGGGATCAGCGCGTCGCCCGAATTCGGCGGCCAGGTCCTCGCTTTCTCGCTTGGGCACGACGACACGAGCGCGGCGCTGCGGATGCTCGATGCCCAGCGCGTGATCCTGCCCGGCCGGGGGCCGCTCGCTTCATTGCGCGCGGCGTCGCCCGAGCAGCGCACGGCACGCCTCGACCCCGCCTGGAGCCATGCTTCCGACGCCGAGATCGCGCTGACCGCGCACCTCGACAAGCTCAGCTTGCGGCTCGCAAACGAGCGCGCTCCGTTGATCTTGCCGGCGCGCGCCTTGCCCGCCCGCCTGGCCGCGCAGACGCGCGGCCGAAGCGGCCATCGGCTGCTGCTCGTCGGCTCGCACCTCGGGCGAGATGCCGCGCTCGTGCGCCGCCTCGAGCTGCGCGGTTTCCGCGTGCGCGTCGAGTTCTCGGCGCACGAGGCACTTCAGGCCTTCCGCGAACAGAGCTTCGAGCTCGTGCTTGCGGATACCCATCTGGGGCGCTCCGAAGGCCTCGAGCTGATCTCGGATTTACGCGGCCTACCGGGTGTCGAGAACGTGCCCGTCGTACTGGTCGACGAGCACGTGCGCGAGCCGGTTCGCAACGCCGCTCGCAAGATTGGCGCGGCGGGCTACCTGGTTCATCCGCTCGACGGCGACCGCGTCGCTCCCGGGGTCGAGCGAATCCTCCAGTCGCGCGCCCGGCGGCGCTATAGCCGCATGGCGTGGCGGCTGTCGGTGCGGCTCAGCGACGGCCGCGGCGCCTTCACGACTTCGGTCGCGCGGCTCGGCGCATTCATCGGGGCGGAGTGGACAGAGCCACTGGCATCGCTGCGCCAGTGCGAGATCGAGCTGCCGGAGCTGGGACGCGTGCTGCGCGTCGAAGCGGAGGGCGTCTACCGCGTCGACCCGGCGGGATCGGGTGCGGCGGGCATAGGCGTCCTATTCCGCGGCTTCGGCGCGCGCGACGAGGCGGCGTGGATCACCTACCTCGCTGAACTCTTCGACAGCCCGCTCGTGCGCAGCGGCGAGTAGACGCCGCCGCGTGGCGCGGCGGCTCGTCAGGCTCCGCGGCGTCGCCTACGAGACGCGGGCGCGCGCCTGGACGATGTCGCTTTCCATGATCGTCTTGCGCTTGTCGGCGACCGCGAGCGCATGCGCTTCGCGGGCCAGGCGCGCGATGTAGTCCTCCGCAGCGGCAACGGCCTTGTCGATGGCGTCGCCCGCGACGCGCATCCCGTCCCCGTGCTTCGTCAAAAGTCGCTTCACAACCGCATTCGGTAGATCGCTCACCTTGTCCTCCCGAGACGCGCGCATCCTACGAGCGGCGGCTCCGCATTGTCAACGCGCGCAATGCGGCTTCTTCCGCTGCGCGGATCACTTCGGCGAGCGGAAGCCGGCGCGCTTGGGCTACGCGCTTGGCGTCGTCGTACTCCGCGGACGCGCTCGCAGCGCCTTGCGCGTCGTAGGCGAGCTTCACGCGCAGGCGTCCGTGCGGCGTCGTGACGCGCACGATCTCGCGCGGCAGTAGCATGCGCTCAGCCTCCTGGACGCGCACCCCGAGGCTGCCCGTCTCGCGCAGGACGAGCTGCGCCAGCTCGGCGCGCTTGTGCGGCGGAGCAATCACGGTGAGGGCGTAGCCGGGGCGGTTCTTCTTCATCTGCGCGTGGGTGAGGACGACGTCGAGCGCGCCCGCCGCGAGCAGCCGTTCGAGCGCGAGGTCGAAGTGCTCGGGCACGAGGTCGTCGAGGTGCGCCGTGAGCACGCTCACCGTGTCGCGGAGCACGCCGCCGTCGCGGCCGAGCACGGCGCGCAGCACATTCGGCAGCGGGCCTTTGCGATCGTTCCCCGCGCCGTGCCCGATCGTGTCGATCGTCATCGCCGGCAGCGCGCACCACTCGTCGACGATCGTGCGCAGGATCGCGGCGCCCGTGGGCGTCACCGTCTCCCAGGCGACCGGCGCCGGCGTGACCGGAGCGCCTCGGAGCAGCTCGAGCACCGCGGGCGGCGGTAGCGGGAGCCGCCCGTGGGCCGTCTCGACGACGCCATGGCCGAGCGCGGGCGGCGTCGCCGTCACGCGCTCGACACGTAACAGCTCGAGCGCGAGCGCCGCACCCGTGATGTCGACGATCGCATCCACCGCGCCGACTTCGTGGAAGTGCACGCGCGCGACGGGAATCCCGTGCACGCGCGCCTCCGCCTGCGCGAGCGCGGCGAAGATCGCCTGCGCGCGATCACACACCGCCGGTGCGAGCTTCGCACGCGCGAGCAGGCGGCGAATCTCGTCGTAGCGGCGACCCTGCGCATGAGGCTGCGCGTGTTCGTCGTGGTCGTGGTCGTGGTCGTGAGAAGGGTGGCCGTGCGCATGCGGCTGCGCGGGACGCGCCGCCTTCGTGCGTCGCTTCGCAGGCCGCGCGCGCGTCGCGCCGGGCACGAGAACCTCGACGTAGCGCGCGGCGAGCGCACCGCGCTTCACCTTCGTGACGCGCAAGCGATGCGCGACGCCGAGGCCCGCGAGCCCCGCTTCGAGCTCGCGCTGAGGCAGGCCAGCGTCGAGCAGCGCGCCGAGAAACATGTTGCCGGAAATTCCCGAGAACGTGTCGAGGTGCAGCACGGTGCGCGGACGCGCCGCGCCGGGCCCCGGCGCGCGCGAGCGCGCGCGAGCTGGCTTCGAGTTGTTACGGTCCGCCACCTCAGCTCCGGTTGATCAACGACGCGACCACCGCCGCGCCGAAGCCGTTGTCGATGTTCACGACGGTCACGTTGGAGGCGCAGCTCGACAGCATGCCGAGCAGCGCCGCGAGCCCACCATACGAAGCGCCGTAGCCGATGCTCGTAGGCACCGCGATCACGGGCCGCGCGACCAGCCCGCCCACCACCGAGGGCAGCGCGCCCTCCATACCCGCAATCGCGATCAACACGCGCGCCGCGCGCAGCGCCGCCGACGCCGCGAGCAGCCGGTGCAGTCCCGCGACGCCGACGTCGGCGATCAGCTCGACCTTGTTCCCCAGCCTTCGCGCGACCGCTGCGGCCTCCCGCGCAACCGGCAGATCCGCAGTGCCGGCACACACGACCGCGATCGTGCCGACGCCGGTGACTGCGACTTCCGCGGGCCCGTACCAGAGCAGTCGCGCACCCGCGTCGTAATCGCCGCCGGGCTCGCGTGCGAGCACATCGCCCGCCGCTTCGCGCTCGACGCGCGTCACGAGCGCGGTCTGCCCCGCGTCGCGCAGCGTGCGCACGATGCTCGCGACTTGTTCGGGCGTCTTGCCGAGCCCGAACACCACCTCGGGCATGCCCTGCCGCAGCGCGCGATGCGTGTCGACGCGCGCGTGCTCGCTCGTGACGAACGGCAGCTGCGCGAAGCGCTCGAGCGCTTCGTCGGTCGAGAGCTCGCCGGCTCTCACCGCTTCGAGCAGCGCGCGCACGCGATCGGGGTGCATTGGGAGGGCGAGGCTACTCGGTCCCACCCGCTTCGCGCACGAGGCCCGCACGACCCGCGCTAGGGAGCGGCGCATCCGGTGCATAGACGAGCAGCGCGCGGATCGCCTTGGCGCGATCGCAGAGCTCGACCTCGATGCGCAGCGTGGGCCGCTCGCCCGTTCGCGCGGCGACACGCCGCGCGAGCTCGCGCGGCGCGCCGTGCAGCTCGAGCTGCGGCGTCGACGGCAGCACGCTCGCACCGAGCAGCTCGCCGATCGCCGAGAGCGCATGCGAGGCGACGATGTTGCCGACCTCGCGCAGCGCCGACTCGGCTTGCGGCTCGATGCCGGCGGCGTCGCCGAGCAACGCGGCGAGCAATGCATCGCGGCTCCTGGGCGGGAAGAGCACCGCGAGTGTTCCGCCGAGCCCACCGAGCACGTCGAAGAGCACGCCCGACCACTCGCGGGTGTCGCCGCCGAGTCGCGTCGCGAATGCAGCATCCGCGCTTCCGACCTCGAGCACGCGCGCCTGCGGCACGCGCATCTCGAACGGCCGCGCGAGCAGGGTCGCGAGCGCCCCAGCGGCGTGCCCCGCGCCGATGCTTGCGAGCTCGCGCAGCCGGTCGACTGCGTGATCGTGCGATTCGTCGTGGTGGGCGACCGCGGTCATGCGAGCGAATTCAAGTCCAGCAGGAAGACCGGCGCGCCATCGGGCAACACGGTCAGACCCGCGAGGCCCCGCGCCCGGGCGAGCAGTCGCGGCACCGGCTTTACGTAGATTTCCTGCTGGCCGTAGAGGCGCTCGACGACCAGCCCTACTCGCTGCTCGCGCACCTCGGCGAGCACCAGTGGCGCGAGCCCGGTCAGCCTGCGGGCGCCGAAGCCGAGGCGCTCGGCGAGATCGATCACCAGCAGCGGAGCGTCTTCCACGATCGCGAAGCGCTCTTGGCCGGCGTCCTCGACCGAAGCGGCGTCGATCTCGACCACGCGCTCCACCTTCGAGATCGGCAAGCCGACGATTTCGCCGGCCACTCCCAACAACAACATCCGCTGCACCGCGGCGGTCACGGGCACGAGCAGGATCGTGGTCGTGCCGAGGCCCGGCTGCGAGGCCAGCTCGACGCTGCCGCCGAGCGCCTCGATCGCCGCCTTCACCGCGTCCATGCCGACGCCGCGGCCCGAGATCTTCGAGACTTCGCGCGCCGTCGAGAGCCCCGGGCGAAACACCAGCGACGCGATCTCCTCGGGCGGCAAATCGTCGGCGAGATCCGCGTGCAGCAGGCCCGCCTCGACGGCGCGGCGCTTCACGGACTCGAGGTCGATCCCGCGGCCGTCGTCGCTCACCGCGATGCGCACATGGTCGCGCTCCCGACGCGCGTCGATCACGATGCGACCCGCCGTCGGCTTGCCCGCGAGCACTCGCGCTTCGGGCATCTCGAGGCCGTGATCGACCGCGTTCCGCACGAGATGCACGAGCGGGTCACCGAGACGATCCAGGATCGCGCGGTCGAGCTCGAGCTCTGCACCGCGCAGCTCCACCTCGACCTGCTTGCCGAGTTCGCGGGCAATCTCGCGCGCCATGCGCGGCAGCGGCTCGACTGCCCGTAACAAGGGCGCCGTGCGCAAGCCGAGCCCACGGCGCTGGAGGTCGGCAACGACGCGGTCCATTCGATCGAGCCCGGCGACGAGCTCCGCGGAGACACCGCGCTCGCGCTGCGCCATGCCGCGCAGCTGGCTCGACGAGAGCACCACCTCACCCACGGACGAGAGGAAGCGGTCGAGCGTCTCCGCACGCACGCGTAGCGTCGGCGCCGGCGCGGCTCCGGTGTTGGGTGCTGTGGCGACTGGTGCTGCGAGTTCGGCCGGCGCGGCGTCGCTGACGACAGCGGCCGCGCTCAGGCTTTTTTTGGCTGCGTCTCGAAAGCGGCTGGCGGTGCGCCTGATAATTCTGCGATCAACGCCGCATCCGCGGCCGGCGACTCACCGGTCGCGCGCAACGCCGAGACCATGCGCTCGAGCCCCTCGAGAGCCCGAAACAGCAGCGCGCTGGCGCGCACGTCTACGACGCCCGCGGCGCGCTGGCTCGCGAGCAGGTCCTCGAGTTTGTGAGCGAGCTCGGTCGGCCCCTGATAATCGAGTGAGGCCGCCATGCCCTTGATGGAGTGCGCCATGCGGAAGGCGAGATCGATCGCCTCCGTGTCCGCCGCGTTCTTTTCGAGCGCGAGCAGCGCCCGGCTCAGCTCCGCCAGGTGCTCGGTCGCCTCCTCGAGGAAGAGCGCTCGGTACTTGGCGAGATCCATTTTGTTTGGGCTCCGTTCGCCTGCGGCTCACTGCGCGCGGCGTGCACCGCTTCGCGGCGCCGTCCGCTTGCGGCTTCTCGAGCTGCGATCGATCGGTGCATCGCCGTCGTCGCGGCGATTCCGGCTCGCCGCCTACTCGGACTTCTCGACGACCTTCGCGAGCGTCGTGATTACGGCGTCGGGCTTGAACGGCTTCACGATGAAGTCCTTCGCTCCGGCCTGGATCGCCTCCATCACGAGCGTCTCCTGGCCGAGAGCGCTGCACATCACGATCGTCGCACCGCCGTCCTCGGAGCGGATCGCGCGCACGGCGTCGATGCCCGAGCGCTTCGGCATCACGATGTCCATCATCACGAGGTCGGGCCGCAGCTTGCGGAACTTCTCGACCACTTCGACGCCATCCGACGCCTCGCCGACGACTTCGTAGCCCTCGGGCTCGATGATGTCGCGAATCATCTGACGCATGAACGACGCGTCGTCTGCAATCAGCACCCTCTTCATCGCATTTCTCCTTGCGGCTTCTCGCCGCTCGACGATTCCTCGACCAAAGCCAAAGCACACGCCAGCAGGCGGCGCGAATCGAGCACGTTCAGCACGCGCCCGTCGTGCGGGCGACGCTCGGCCACCGGGCTCGCGCTCAGCGACGGAAGTGCGTCTCCTGCGACCAATCCCAAGATGCGATCGACCGGCAGCCCGTAACGGTCCGGGTCGTCGGCGTCGCCAGCGAGCACGAGCAAACGCGTCGGCGCGCTGCTGCCTGAGAACTCGAGCAGCGCACTGCCGAACACGACCGGCAGCGCGTCACCGTGATGATTGACGACGCCGAAGCTCGCGCGCGGCAGCATCGGCACCGGCGCGACGCGCGCGCTCTCTGAAACTTCCACGACACTCGAGATCGGCAATGCGAACAACGTGTTGCCGAGTTCGAACGCGAGCATGCGGCTCTCGCTGGCGCGACTCATCGCGCGCTCCCGTGGCGCGCGCGGGAAGTGGCGTCCGCGAGCTCGCGCGCGACCGCGGACAGCTCGCGAGACGATTCGGTGATCTCCGCCATCGCCTCGATCTGGCGCTCGGCGGAGCCCGCGACCTGGTCGACGGATGCGACGTGCGTCGCCGCCACGCCCGTGACTTCGCTGATCGCCGCGACCATGCGCTCGGCGCCCTGAGCCTGCACGTCGGCTTGCTCGAAAATCTCTTCCGCGCGCGACGAGGCTTCCCCGACCGCGGCCTGAATTTGTCCCAGCGAGTGTGCGATCGTGTTCACGTCGTCGCGGCCCTCGGCGATTACCTGGCCCGACTCGCGCATCTCGTCGGCGACGTTGTGCGTGTCGCTTTCGATCTCGCCGACCAGCTTCGAAATTTCGTCGGCGCTGCGCTGTGCGCTCTCCGCGAGCTTGCGAATCTCGTCGGCAACGACTGCGAAGCCACGCCCCGCTTCGCCCGCGCGCGCGGCCTCGATCGACGCATTCAGCGACAGCAAGTTCGTGCGCGTCGCGACGCTCGTGATCAGCTCCGTGATCTGGTGCACGTGCCGCGTCTTCGACTCGAGCGCGAACACCATCTTGCCGGTGTTGTCCATGCGCTCGAACACGTTGCGCATCTTCTCGATCGCGAGCCGCGAGACGTCGACGCCCGAGTTCGCCTTCTGATTCGCCTCGGCCGCGAAACCGAACGCTTCACGCGCGCGCGAGGCGTTCGCCTCGATCGCCGAGGCGATCTCTGCCGAAAGCCGCTGCACATCCGCGAGCAGCGCCTTCTGATTTGCCCCGCCCTTCGCGAGCTCGGTTACCGTCTCGGAGATCTCGTGCGCGGTGGCGTCGGCGCGCTTGCTGCCCTGCGCGAAGGAATCGACCGCGCGCTGCATGCGCTCGGAGACGGCCTGCGTGTCCCGCGAGAGTGCGCTCAGGCGTTCGCATAACAAGGCCGCTCCGGCGGCGAGTTCGTGGGCTTCATCCTCGATTCCCGAGGCACCCGCGAGCGCGCTCAGCGCGCCGTAATCCCCGCGCGCCGCGCGTCGCACCAGTTGCGCGGCTTCTGCGTGCTCGCCCATCAGTCTGCGCGCGATCGCAGCTCCGACCGCACCCCCCACGGCGACTGCGAGCGCGTTCACGAGTACCGGCGCCGCGGTCACCCCGAACGCCTGCGCGAGCGAAGGCACGGCTAGAGCCGTGCCCGCCGCGGCGAACGAGCCGAACGCGAACTTGTGAACGAGGGACAGACGCACGGCGTGCCTATCGGCGTGGCCAGGGGCCCGCTTGACGCCAGAGCGCGCTAGAAGTGCCGGTAGCCGCCCGCACCGAACGCGCGCGGGAGGCCGAGCAGCGCAGGCTTCCCCACCTCGATGCGCCCGATCTCGGTCACGGCGACCCCGAGCCTCCGCGAAAGCGGCTCCGCCCGTGCATTCGCGCCGCGTGCCGTGAACAGGAGCTCGTAGTCCTCGCCGCCGGCGAGTGCGAGGCGCGCGGGATCGCAGCCGGCCCGCGCGCACGCCGCGGCGAACCCTCTCGGCATTGGCACCCGCACTGCCTCGATCCGTGCCCGCACCCCCGACGCACGGCAAACGTGCGCGAGATCGCCCGCGAGCCCGTCCGAGACGTCGATGCACGCGCCGATGCCGCGCATGCGCGCGAGGGCCCGACCCGCCGCGACGCGCGGCTCGGCCGCTGAACGCACGCGCCCCCGCGCCCGCGCCAGCGCCGCGCCGCCCAGCGTCCCCGTGATGAACACGCGGTCCCCGACCCGTGCCCCGCTGCGAAGCAGAGCGCGCCCGCGGCGCACCGCGCCGATCACCGTAATCGCCACGCTGAGCTCGCTCGCGCGCGCGAGATTCCCGCCCACGAGCGGGCACGCGAAGCGCACCGCCAACTCGAGCATCCCGCGCGCCATCCCGAGCGCTCGAGCCACCGGCGTCGCCGCCGGCGCCGACAGGGCCACGACGAACCCGAGCGGCCGCGCCCCCATCGCCGCGAGATCCGACAAGTTTGCCGCCAGCGCTCGCCGCCCAGCCACCTGGGGCGTTTCGTGTGCGAAGTCGAAGTGCACACCCTCGACGAGCGCATCCGTCGTAACAACCACGTCCTCGCCCGCGCGCGCCCGCAACAACGCCGCATCATCCCCAATCCCGAGCACGACCCCCGGCAACGCCGCCCCCGCGAACGCGCGCTGCGCCAGCGCCCCGATCCGCGCAATCAGCGCAAACTCTCCAATGTCGGAAATTCGCTGCACAACCCGCACACTACTCCCCAACAACAACCCCGCGCCGCCCACCGAGCAGCCCGCTCGCCCGAGCCGAAGCGCGCAGTCAGCGCCAGCGCAATGAAGCCAGGGGGCCTCAATGGCCCCCTGGCGTCACCCCTCCTCCCAGAGCTGCGCTCAGCCGGACCCCAAGCATCCCGCCCGTGCCACCTCCCACCCGCACACCGCAAGAGCCGCGCGCGCGGGCGGGGGCCGGCGGAGCCGAACCCCAGGCGCAGGCCG
>JANNKN010000819.1:0-2689 GCA_031396315.1 Deltaproteobacteria bacterium | reverse complement strand
CGGGAAGTGCTGGTCGCGCAGGGCCAGGAGCAACGCGCTCTGCTGCTCGTCTTCCGAGCGCCGAAGACGCCGTAGGAAACCCACGGGCGAGGAGTCGATCATGGCGATTCTCGATGGCTTCAGGCTCGACGGCCGCGTCGCGGTTGTTACGGGCGCGGGCAAGGGCATCGGGCGCGGCATCGCCATCGCGCTGGCCGAGTGCGGCGCGGACGTCGCCATCGCCGCGCGGCGCAAAGGCGATCTCGAGGAAGTCGCCGGCGAGATCGAGAAACGCGGGCGGCGCGCGCTGGTCGTGCCCACGGACGTGCTCGATTTTCCCGCGATCGACCGCCTCGCCGACACCGCCGAGGCAAGACTCGGCCCGCTCTCGATCTGGGTGAACAACGCGGGCGGCAACCTGGATCGCCAGACGCACACCCTCGCCGACACGACCGAAGCCAACTGGGACACGCTGATCGATCTCAACTTGAAGACGCTCTGGTGGGGGACGAAGGCGGCCGCGCGCAAGTTCGGCAACCGCGGGGGCCGCGTGATCAACATCGCGTCGATCTCGGGCTTCGGGCCGTCGCCGGGCTTCGGGCCCTACGGCGCGGCACGCGCGGGCGTCGTGCAGATGACGAAGACACTCGCGGTGGAGCTCGCGCCGCGCGGCATCCGGGTCAACGCGATCGCGCCGGGTATCGTCGTCACCGAGATGTTGCTCGAGACCCTGCACGTCGACGGGGCGACCGCGCGCGAGCTGGGCAAGGCGATCCCGATCGGGCGCACCGGCGTTCCGGAGGACATCGCCGCGGCTGCGGTCTTCTTGGCCGCGCCCGCGAGCGAGTGGACGACGGGACAGACGATCGTCGTGAGCGGGGGGCAGTGATGGCGCAGCTCGCGGGCAAGGTTGCGCTGATCACCGGTGCCGCCGTCGGGATCGGCAACGCGATCGCACGGGCGTTCGCCGCAGAGGGTGCGGGGCTCTCGGTGTGCGACGTGCGCGATGAGGTGTTGGCGCTGCCGCGCGCGCTCGCCACGCCAACGCTCGCACTGAAGGCCGACGTGTCGAAGCCCGACGAGGTGCGCCGCGTCGTCGAGGCGACGCGGCGCGAGTTCGGGCGCATCGACGTGCTCGTCAACAACGCCGGCGTGTGGGCGGCCTCGCTGCCGACCGACGAGCTAGAGAAGACGATCGCGGACTACGACTTCCTGGTCGGCACGAACCTGAAGGGCTCGTTCCTGTTCGGGCGGGCCGTGATCCCGGGCATGATCGCGCAGGGCGGCGGCGACATCGTGAACGTCTGCACCGACCACGTGCAGACCTGCGGTTCGCCCTGGGAGCTCTCCCACGACGACGCGCCGAACTGCCCATTCCGGGACATCGCGCCGCGGCCGACTGGCGGCGGCCCCGGTATGGACCTCTACGACGCGAGCAAGTGGGGGCAGCTGGGCCTCACGTTCGCGTGGGCGCAGGCGCTCGAGCCGCACGGGATCCGCGTCAACGCACTGTGCATGGGCGCAACCGATTCTCACATGCTGCGCGGCTTCCATGGGCACAAGCCGCCGCCCGAGGAGGTCGCCCGCTGGATGAAGGCCGAGGACCTCGCGAGGCTGACGCTCGATCTGATGCGCGACGGGCGCACGGGCGACTACATCGGCGTTGCGGTGGGCCACCCGATCGTCCTGCCGCCGCGCCGTAACAACCCCTACGTGATGGCGGGAGCGCTTCCATGAGCTCGCTCGCCGGCCGCTCCGCAATCGTCACCGGCGCCGCCCAGGGGCTTGGGCGCGCCTTCGCCGAGGCGCTCACCCGCGCGGGCGTGAACGTCACGCTCTGTGACGTGCAGCCTGCCGTGCTCGATGTCGCGAAGTCGCTGCGGGGCCCTGGCGAGGCGCTGGCTCTCGTCGCCGACGTCTCGCGCGAGGACGACGTCTGCCGCCTCGTCGACGCGGCGCGCGCGCGCTGCGGACGCGTCGACACGCTGGTCAACAACGCGGGCCGCTGGCGTCGCACGCCTGTGACCGCCGCGTTCGACCAGGCGCTCGCCGACTGGGACTTCATCATGGACACGAACCTGCGCGGGCTGCTGCTGCTCTCGCGCGCGTGCGTGCCGCATCTCGTCGCCGCGGGCGGCGGCGACATCGTGCACGTGAGCACGTACTACGTGCTGCCAGCCAAGAGCCCGGGCACGAACTCGCCTGAGACCGATCTGTACAACGCGTCGAAGTGGGCGCTGAACGGGTTCACCCAGGCGTGGTCGCGGGTGCTCGCGCCGAAGAACGTGCGGGTGAACGCGCTGTGCATGGGCGCCACCGACACGCCGATGCTGCGCGGCTTGTGGGACGGCGACCCGCCCGCGGACTTCGCACGCAGCTGGATGCGCCCCGAGCAGATTGGGCAGCAGCTCCTCGACCTCCTCGCTGAAGGCCCGAGCGGGCGGACCGGCGAGAACGTCGGCGCATGGGTGGGCGAGCCCATCGTGCTCGGGCCGCGCAAGGCAGCTCACCGAACCGTCACCGGCTGAGGAAGAAGGGCCACTGTTCGACCTTCGCTCGGCTTCGCCTCGCTGCGCGCGGCGAGGCGCCGCTTGCGGTTCCGTTGCGGATGCCCGAGCGCGCTGCTGCGGGGCGTCGCGTACACCGAGGCCACTGTTCGATCTTCGCTCGGCTTCGCCTCGCTGCGCGCGGCGAAGCGCCGCTTGCGGTT
>JANNKN010000791.1:0-1935 GCA_031396315.1 Deltaproteobacteria bacterium | reverse complement strand
CGCACGACGCGCTCCACCCAGGCATCGTGTGCACGCTGCGCGGTGCGCGCCACCAAGCCCCGCAGCAGGCGCGGCGCCGTCACGTACACGAGATGCGTCACCTCCGTGCGCCCGCTCGCTTCGTGCAGTGTGAGCTCGTGGCGCAGCTGGACGCCGAGCTTCGCCCAAGCTTCGAGCACGATCTGCGCGTGCGTCTCGCTCGATTCGAGCAGGGTTCGCGCTGCGCGGTACTTGTTGGGGATGTGCAACGGGCCGAGCGGCACGCGCTCGTGCAGGCAACATTCGCTCGCGCCGCCGTGCTCGCTCAGCGATTCGACGCGCGTGATGAGCGGATGCAGCTCCGGCGTGAGCGCGAGGCGCGTCGCCTCGACGACGCGCGCAAGCGGCGCGCGCGCGGACCAGTGGCGCGTGAAGACGACGGCGTCGCTCATCGTGTCGTGGGCTCGTGGGTTCGCGCGTCTTCCGGCTCCAGCCAGCTCGCCGGCTCGCGCGTGCCTCGCACGGCCTTCGCGAGCGCGCGCAGATACTTCGCGCGCGGCCAGGCCTCGAATCCGAGCGACGCGAGGTGCGCAGTCGGCAGCTGGCAATCGATCAGCGCGAAGCCTTCGGCCGCGAGCCGCCGCGCGAGCGAGGCCAGCGCGACTTTCGACGCGTCGCGCGCGCCGTGGAACATCGAGTCCGCGAAGAACGCGTCGCCGATCGCGATGCCGAACACGCCCCCAACAAGTCGTGCGCCATGCCACGCCTCGCACGAGTGCGCGAAGCCGCGTGCGTGCAGCGCGCGATACGTGTCCGCGAGGTCGCGGGTGATCCAGGTGCCGCGCTGGCCGTCGCGTGAAACGGTTGCGCACTGCTTCAGTACGTCGTCGAAGGCCGTGTCGAAGCTGACGCGGATCAGCCCTTGGCGCAGCGTTCGCTCGAGGCGCTGCGAGACGTGGAGCGCGCTCTTCGGGCGAAGCGGGAGCACACCGCGCGGATCCGGCGAGAACCACAGGATGGGCGGCTCCTCGTACCAAGGGAAGATTCCGTTTGCGTACGCGAGCAACAGGCGCTCCGGCGAGACGTCGCCGCCGACGGCGAGTAAGCCCGAAGCCTCCGCCTCCGCGGGGTCGGGAAAGACGTGCGCGCGGGGTAAGCGGTAGACAGTCACGGAGCCGCTCGGCAGGCGCGGCGCCTTCGCTCGACGAGGTCGCGCGGCGAGCGATTCTGCTCCGCCGCCCCGCAGCGACGCAAAATCTGCCGGGGTATGCTGCGCAGCCTCAGCAATTGCACATGACGCTCAACCGGGAGCCCCCATCCAATGAATCTCGAGTTCTCCGACGACCAGAAGTTCGTGCAGAAGGCTGCGCGCGACTACCTCACGGAGCACAGCAAGCTCGAGGTTTGCCGCAAGGTCCTCGAATCCGGCCAGCCCTATGCGACTGAGCTGTGGAAGGGCGTCGCCGAGCTCGGTTGGCTCGGCACCGCGATCCCGGAGCAGTATGGCGGCGCGGGCCTCGGTTATCTCGAGTTGGTGCTGATTGCCCAAGAGCTGGGCCGCGCGCTCGCGCCGATTCCGTTCGCTTCGTCGGTCTACCTGTGCTCCGAGGCGATCCTGCAAGCTGGCAGCGAGGAGCAGAAGAAGAAATATCTGACGCGCCTCGCCGCGGGTGAGCTGATCGGGACGTTCGCGCTCGCCGAAGGGTCGGGCGATTTCAATCCGGCGGACACGACCGTCACGTTCGACGGCAAGGCGCTCACCGGCGTGAAGTTTCCAGTGCCCGACGGCGTGGCGGCGGGCATCGCCGTCGTCGTCGCGAAGGAAGGCTCGGGCGTCTCGCTCGTGCTCGTGAACCTCGACGGTGCTGGCGTCGCACGCACGAACCTCGCGGCCTTCGACCCGAGTCGGCCGCAGGCGAAGCTCGAGTTCAAGGGCGCAGTGGGCGAGCGGCTCGG
>JANNKN010000784.1:0-3480 GCA_031396315.1 Deltaproteobacteria bacterium | reverse complement strand
GCTGCCAGGACGCCCGCTTGCCGCATGCCGCCGCCGAACTGCTTGCGGATGCGGCGCAGCTTCGCGACGAGCGCCTGAGAAGCCGCGACCAAGGAGCCGACCGGCGCGCCGAGGCCCTTCGAGAGACACACGGAGACCGTGTCGAACGATGCCGCGAGCTCCGCGGGCGCACGACCCGTCGCAACTGCAGCGTTCCAGAGCCGCGCGCCATCGAGGTGCAACGCGAGCTTCGCCTCGCGCGCGGCGGCCACCACGCCCGCGAGCGCGTCGGCGGGGAAGATCGTGCCGCCCGCGACGTTGTGCGTGTTCTCGATCGCGACGAGCGTGACGGGCGCGAAGTGCGGGTCGTTCGGCGGCAGCGCCGCGCGCAGCTCGCCTGCGTCGAAGCTGCCCTCTGCGCCGATCGTCTGGATGTGCAGCCCCGAAAGCGCCGACGCCGCGCCGCCCTCGTACTTGAGGATGTGGCAATCGCGGCTCGCGATGACCACTTCGCCGGGCCGCGTGTGAGCGCGCAGCGCCGCTTGGTTCGCCATCGTGCCCGACGGAAAGAACAGCGCCGCCTCCTTCCCGAGCAGCGCGGCGACGCGCTCTTGCAGCGCGTTCACGCTCGGATCCTCGCCGTATACGTCGTCGCCGACGTGCGCCTTGGCCATCGCCTCGCGCATCGCAGGCGTGGGCTTCGTCACGGTGTCGCTGCGCAGGTCGATCGCGGGCATCTGCTCAGCATACGCCGCGCCCGACCGCGCGATCTCGAAACCCCTGAATTCGTGCACGGGAGGCCGATTCGAGGCCGATTCGTGGCATTTCGAGCTTGACTGTTCCGCGCGGACCTTCAAACATCAGCGCCGCGGCGCGCTTGGCTTCGTCGGAGGGACGGAGCGGGTCGCCGAGTTTCCGAAGATGACCGGGCAAAGATTCGCGGCGCAGCCGCGATTGCTCGGCGGTGGGAGGTTTTCTCATGGCAGCAAAGAAGAAGGCGGCGAAGGCTACCGGCGATCTCATCATCTCGAAGTCGCGCACCAAGGCAGCGACCAAGACGTGCAACGTGGGTGGTGAGTTCTATGGCGCCCTCGACGTGGCAGTGCGCAAGCTGATCGCGCAGGCGGAAGCCCGCGCGATCGGTAACAAGCGCAAGACCCTGAAGGCGCAGGACCTCTAGTCGCTGCGTTCGTTCAACAAGGGTCCGCGAGAGCGATCTCGCGGGCCCTTCGTGTTTTGCGGGCCCGGCTCAGCTCTCCGCGTCCGCCGCCTCGTCGTCCTCGTCTTCGGCCGCGGGATCCGCCACCGCGAACGGCTTCAGCACGCCCTCGCGCACTGCGAGCTGATAGCCGACGCGGAACAGCCTCTCGAGCGTCGCGCGCCGTAACACCTCGGGCAGCGACACGTCGTTGGTCTGCGCGATGTGCTCGAGCCCGCGGCTCGCGATGCGCGCGGCTTTCTCGAGCGCGATCGGCATCGACTCGGCGTCGCCGAGCGGCAGCTCGTCGGCCATCGCGACGCGGTTCGCGAGCGCCATGAACGCGAACGCGTGCGGGCGGCGCTCGTCGTCGCTGAGCTGCGCGAGCGCGCGGAAGAGCGCGAGCTCTTGGTCGCGCGAGATCGGCAGCTGCGGCATCCACACCGGCAGCGCCCATTCACCGACGGCGTGGAAATCGCCGGCTTTCGGCAGCGCGCCGAGCTGATCCGGCTTCACGAAGGCGTAAATGCGCTTCGCATCGTCGAAGGGCGGGAAGCCGAGATCCTGCAGGCGGCCGTCGCGCCAGCGCAGCGCCCATTCCTCGGCATCGGACTCGAGCTCCCACTGCGCGCCTTGGAGCAGCCGGTAGTAGATCCAATAATCATTCTCGAAGAGAGCGCTCAGGAAGGCGAGCAGGTCGGTGAAGTCGTCGTTGTCGCGCATCGGCTCCAGATAGAACTGACCGTCGAGCGTGTGCGAGGCGTCGGGCGGCTCCCAGCTGTCGTCGCCATTCGGCTTGAGCGAAACGCGCGCGCGCGAGCGGACCTCGAGCACGAGCAGCTCCATGTCGATCGCGTGTGCCACGCGCAGGAGCGTGCCCTCGCCCGCGTTCGCGAGCGCGGCCAGCCATTCGTCGAGCTTGCCGCGCTCCGGCAGGCCGGCCTTCCACACGTCGAGGTCGAAGCACGCGACGAGCTGCTCCTCGGTCGCGTGCTCGAGTAGCCAACTGGCGTCGTGCAGGCCGATCGCCTTCGCGGTGAAGCACAGCTCGGCAGGCGGAAGCTGCGCGATCAGCGCCTCGGATTCCATCGAGAGGTCGATCAGCTCGCTGCGCTGTCGGACCGGCGTTTCGCAGACGAGCGCAACCTGCGCGTCGAGGCTGAGGCTCGACATCGCCTTGCGCGCCGCGATGCGATCTTGCCGGGCCAGCCTGAGGAGATCGCGCGCCTGGGGAGAGAGGGCGAGCTTGAACATCGGTCGCGCAAGTTAACGCGCGATCGCGGCTCTGCGGTGCGCGCGCCCGGGTTAGGCTGCGCGGCTTGCGAGGGGACCCGGGTGCAGCGCGCGCGCAGCTTGTTGTGGTTCGCGGTCGTGGCGCTCGCTGCCGCTGCGGTCTGGCACACGGCGGACCGCGGTGCGGCCCGCAGCGAGGCCCTGCGCGATGCGGTGCTCGATCTCGATTCGCGCGTCGCGCTGCGCCCGCGCAGCGTCTGCGCGCCGCGCGTCGCGAGCTTCGCGGTGCTCGCGGCCGGAAGCGCGCCGCGACTCGATGCGGAGGCGCGCTTCGTCTGGTTCGAGGCGCCCGGCCCGGATGGTCGCCGCCAGGTTCATCGCTTCGAGCGCGCAACCCGGCGGCTCGCGTGCCTCACCTGCAGCGAGCCTGGCAATAACTGCCGCCCAGCGCCCCACCCCACGGCGCGCGCCGTCGTCTTCGACACGGATCGCTTCGCCTCATGGCGCCGCCCGATCGACCGCGAGCTGATGGTGCTCGCGACCGACGAAGGCCCCGCGCGTCCCTCGCGCCGCCTCAGCTGGGACGCTGCGCGCGACACCCACGCGCTCTACGACCCGAGCGGCCTCGGCGTCGCGTGGTCGCGCCGCACGATCGTGGGCCGCGCCGTGCGCGCGCCGATCCGCCTCGGCCACGGCAGCTTGTCGCTCGGCAGAAGCGACGTGCTCGCGCGGGGCGGCTTCGCGCGGGTTACGCCGCTTGCGTGGTCGCCCGACGCGCGCGCGTTCGCATTCGCGGGCGGCTTCGCATTCGCGCGCTGGGCCGAGGTCGCAGACTTCGCGAGCGGGGCGTCGCAGCCATTGCCCGCTGGGAGCACCTTCGACGCGAGCGTCTCGTTCTCCGCGGACGGCGCGCAGCTCGCGCGCGCCGAGCTTATCAGCGGCGGGACGCGCGTCAGGCACGGCGAACGCGGCGCCGAGCCGACGCCCCTTGAGCTTTGCGAGCTCGAAGCCTGGGGCCAGCCCGCAGGCATCGCACTCGCACCCCACGGCGACGCATTCGCACTCGCGCA
>JANNKN010000105.1:0-1859 GCA_031396315.1 Deltaproteobacteria bacterium | reverse complement strand
TCTCGCTGCCGGTAAGCAGAGCGTCGCGCTCGACTTCGCGAGCGAAGGCGGTCGCGCGCGTGTGCTCGCGCTCGCGCGCGACGCCGACGTGCTCGTCGAATCGCGCGGGCCGGGCGGCCTGGACGCGCTCGGCGGAGTCGCTGCGCTGCTTGCCGCCAATCCGCAGCTCAGCGTCGTGTCGCTCTCGCCGTTCGGCCTCGAGGGACCATGGGCTTTACGTCCGTCGACGGAGATGACGCAGCAGGCCGCGAGCGGCGCGACCGGCTATCGCGGCTTGCCCGAACGCGGGCCCGTCGGCGCGGGGGGGCGCATCGGCGAGTGGATGGCTGCGCCGTTCGTGGCGCTCGGCGCGCAGCTCGCGTGGCTACATGCGCGGCGCACCGGCCGCGGGCAACACGTCGATGTGTCGCAGTTCGAGTGCACGCTCGCGTCGTTGACCACGCTGCACGATCTGCAGGGCCAGTTCTCAGGGCTCGCCGCCGCGATCTCGATCGACACGCCGTCGATCGAGCCGGCGAAGGACGGCTGGGTCGGCCTCACCGCGTACACCGGGCAACAGTGGAAGGATTTTTGCTTGCTGATCGGGCGGCCCGAACTCGCCGAGGACGAGCGTTTCTACGAGGCGCGGGTGCGCATGCAGCATCTCGCGATCGTGCAGGAGGCGATGCACGCCTGGACGAAGCAGCACAGCGTCGCCGAGATCCTCGAGCGCGCGGGCGAGCTGCGCATTCCGGCCGCGCCGATTGGCGACGGCGAGCGCGTGCTCGAGTTCGATCATCTGCGCGAGCGCGGCGTGTTCGTGCGCTCGCCCGACGGCGACTTCATGCAGCCGCGCGTGCCCTATCGCCTCTCCGCGTGCGCGCCGCGCCCGTTCGAGCGCGCACCGAAGCTCGGCGAGCACACCGCGACGGCGCACTTCGCCCCGCGCGAGCCCGAGCCCGCCGCATGGATGACGCACCGCGTCGCCCACGTACGCACCGGGGTCAGACCCCGGTGCGTACGAGAGCTCCCGCTCAGCGGCCTGCGCGTCGTCGACCTCACCGCGTTCTGGGCCGGCCCAATCGTCACGAGCGTGTTCGCAGATCTCGGCGCGGACGTGATCAAGGTCGAGTCGATCCAGCGCCCCGACGGCATGCGCTTCGCGGGCGCCGTGCGCAAGGACCCGCTCTGGGAGCGTTCTGCGGTCTTCCACGGCGTCAACTGCAACAAGCGCGGCATCACGCTCGACCTCGACGCGCCCGAGGGCAAGGATTTGTTATTGCGCCTCGTCGACGGCGCCGACGTGCTGATCGAAAACTTCTCCGCGCGCGTGATGGGTCACTTCGGGCTCACGTGGGAAGTGCTGCACGCGCGCAACCCGAAGCTCGTGATGACGCGCATGCCCGCCTGGGGGCTCGACGGCCCGTGGCGCGACCGCGTCGGCTTCGCGCCGAACGTCGAGCAGGTGAGCGGCCTCGCGTGGCTCACGGGCTACGAGGATCTGCCGCTCGTCGTGCGCGGCGCGTGCGATCCGTTCGGTGGAATGCACGCTGCATTCGCGACGCTGCTCGCGCTCGTGCAGCGCGACACAACCGGAGAGGGCCAGCTCGTCGAGCTGCCGCTGGTCGAGCCCGCGCTGAACGCCGCCGCCGAGCAGGTGATCGAGTGGACGAAGCACGGCGTGCGACTGCCGCGCCTCGGGAACCGCGGCCCGTACGCGGCACCGCAGGGCGTGTACCGCTGCGCGTGTGGCCCTTTGGGGTCAGACCCCAAAGGGCCACTCGGCCCGTGGCTCGCGCTCGCCGTTGCGACGGACGCGCAATGGCTCGCGCTGCGGAGCGTGCTCGGCGATCCGCGCGCGCTGCGCGGTGCCGCGCTCG
>JANNKN010000726.1:0-4180 GCA_031396315.1 Deltaproteobacteria bacterium | reverse complement strand
CTTTCGCGCTGAATTCGGCGCGCCTGAGCCGTTTCCTGTAGAAATTTTCCTCGCGTCCGAGTAAATGCCGGTGCCCCAAACCGAGGTACCGATGCTCCGTAGCTCGCTCCGTTCGCTCCTCGCCGCCGCACACGCGCTGCTCGTCGCTGTTCCGGTGCACGCAACGACATTCGACGGCGGCAATACTGCCTGGGTACTCGTCTCGAGCGCGCTCGTGCTGTTCATGATGATTCCCGGCCTCGCGCTCTTCTACGCCGGGCTCGTGCGCTCGAAAAACGTGCTCTCCGTGCTGATGCACTGCATCGCGCTGACGGCAGTTGGCAGCCTGATCTGGCTCGCCTGCGGGTACAGCCTCGCCTTCGACACCACCGGGATGCAGGCAGGCGTCGTGAATCTCCATTCGTTCGTCGGCACCCTCGATAAGGCGTTCCTGCGCGGCCTCACGGTGGACACCGCTTGGGGATCGATCCCCGAGGCCGCGTTCTTCGTGTTCCAGCTGACGTTCGCCGTAATTACTCCGGGCCTGATCGTCGGCGCGTTTGCGGAGCGCATGAAGTTCTCGGCGATGCTGCTGTTCTCGGGGCTCTGGATCGTGCTCGTTTACGCACCCGTTGCGCACATGGTCTGGGGCGGCGCCGGAGGCTACTTCGCCGACCAAGGCGTGTTCGATTTCGCGGGCGGAATCGTCGTGCATCTCACCGCGGGCGTCTCCGCGCTCGTCGCCTGCATCCAGGTCGGCCCCCGCCAAGGTTACGGGCGAACCGCGATGCTCCCACACAACCTGACGATGTGTTTCACCGGCACCGGCATGCTGTGGGTCGGCTGGTTCGGTTTCAACGGCGGCAGTGCGCTCGCGGCGGACGGAAACGCAGCGATGGCAGTGCTCGTCACCCAAATCTCCGGCGCGACCGCTGCCACCACGTGGATGGCGATCGAGTGGATCAAGCGCAAGCCGAGCATGCTCGGCATCGCGACGGGCGCAGTCGCCGGGCTCGCGGCGGTGACGCCCGCCTCCGGTTACATCGGCCCGTTCGGCGGCTTCGCGATCGGCGCTGCGGCAGGTGTCGTCTGTTACTACGCCGCCACCGAGCTGAAGCAGCGCCTCGGCTACGACGACTCGCTCGACGTGTTCGGCGTGCACGGCGTCGGCGGCCTGCTCGGCACGCTGCTCGCGGCGGTCTTCGCGGCGCCGGCGTTCGGCGGCAAAGGGTTGCCGAATCCCGCCGCTTACTCGATCGGTGCGCAACTCCTCACCCAAGCGACGGCCTGTGCGGCGGTCGCGCTCTACACCGCAGTCGTGAGCTGGGCGCTACTGCGAGGCATCGCCGCGACGATCGGGCTGCGCGTGGATTCCGAGAGCGAGACGCGCGGCCTCGATCTGAGCCTCCACGAAGAATCCGGATATAACAGCTGAAATCGGCCTGCCCGGGCTAGTTATGCGTTAAGGCTCGTCCGCATACAGCGCCACCGCAGGCGAGCTGCTCGGGGTCACCCAGCCACGCACCATGCCCTGCGTGTTGAAAGCCGCGAGCGGAGTGCCGCGGGCTCCGAGCGCGATGCAGCCGCCCTCGCCGCCGCGTGCGGCGACGCGCGCGAGCGCGTGCTCGCAGGCCGCGCGCAGCGTGAGGCCCCCGAGGCGCAGCGCGGCATCGACTTCGTGCGCGAAGGCAACGCGTAGGAACGCTTCGCCGTGGCCCGTGGCGGAGATCGCGCACGTCGCGTCGTCCGCCCACGTGCCCGCGCCGAGGATCGCCGAATCCCCGACGCGCCCTGGGAGTTGGTTCGTCATCCCCCCCGTCGAGGTTGCCGCGGCGAGCCGGCCGCGCGCATCGCGCGCGACGGCGCCCACGGTCCCGAGTGCCCCGGGCTCGTCGCGATCGAGGCTCACCCGTCCGGCGGCGCGCGCGCTCGCGAGCTCGGCGCGTCGTTCGTCCGTGATCAGCCACGCGTCGTCGGCACCGGTCACACCGCATTCCCGCGCGAAGCGCTGTGCACCCTCGCCCACCAGCAGCACGTGCCGCCCGTCGTCGAGCACGCGGCGCGCGAGCGCGATCGGGTTGCGCACAGCGCGCACGCACGCGACCGCACCAGCCGCTCCTGCCTCGCCGTCCATCAGCGCCGCGTCCATCTCGACGCCGCCGTCGGAGGTCAGCGCCGAGCCGCGGCCCGCGTTGAAGAGCGGGTCGTCCTCGAGCGCCTCGACCGCGTGCTGAACGACATCGAGCGCACGCACGCCGGCTTCGAGCCGCGCTCGCCCTTCGCCGAGCACGCGCGCGAGCACGGCTCGCAGCTCGGCATCTCGCGCGCCGGGCATGCGGCCGCGCACGATTCGACCCGCCCCACCATGAATCGCGAGCGTCGCACCGGAGTAAAATCCGTTCGCTTCCATCGCGCTCCGCATCTTCACAACTGCCCACGACGAACGGAAGCCGTTGTAGCGTGTGCGGCCCGCGAACCAAGGAGCGAGCCATGTCGGAAGCCGTGAATGCACCGCGCGTGCGATACGAGGAGCCCGCCGAAGGCGTTGCCCGCGTCGTGATGGCGCGCGCCGAGGCGCGCAACGCGCAAGACAAGCGCATGACCTACGAGCTGAACGACGCCTTCGACCGCGCCTGCGCCGATGACCGCATCAACTGCATCATCCTCGCGGGCGACGGGCCGCATTTCTCCTCGGGCCACGATCTGCGCGATCGCACACCGTTCGACTTCACGCCGGTTTCGCCCTGGGGCGGGAGCATTCGCCGCCCGGCTTCGGAGGGGCACATGGCCTTCGAACAGGAGGTCTACCTCGGCATGTGCTGGCGCTGGCGGAACCTGCCGAAGCCGCTGATTGCCGAAGTTCAGGGCAAGGTCATTGCGGGTGGCCTGATGCTGATGTGGGTGGCCGACATCATCATCGCCTCCGACGACGCGAGCTTTCAGGATCCCGTCGTCGCGTTCGGTGTGAACGGCGTCGAGTACTTCGGTCATCCGTGGGAGTTCGGCGTGCGCAAGGCGAAGGAGCTGCTCTTCACCGGCGACGTGTTGAGCGCGCAAGAGGCGAAGGGACTGGGGATGGTGAACCAGATCGTGCCGCGCGCGGAGCTCGAGGCGTTCACCCGTGCGATGGCGGAGAAGATCGCGAAGAAGCCGCCGATGGGGCTCAAGCTCGCGAAGATGTCCGTGAATCAAGCCCAGGACGCGATGGGCTTTTGGAACGCGCTTCAGATGGCGATGTCGCTGCAGCAGCTCGGCCACGCCAACAATCAGGAACGCTTTGGCATGCGCGCGGATCCGACGGGCGCGCCGCCGCAAGCCAGGAAGAAGAATTGAGCGCGAGCGAGCCCGGTCCCGCGTCGCCGCGATTCGCTCAGCGAACGCGCTTCACGCGAATCGAACGCCCCTTCGCGTTGCGCCGCAGGTAGTAAGAACCCGCGAGGCCCGCCTCGATCTCCACGGAGTCGCCCGTGCGCAGCGCGAACGAGGTGTACTCCACCTGTCTCCAGATCTGCCCATTCTCGAGCGTGATCTGCAGCATGCGATCGCCCCCGCGCTCAGCCGCGGCGACTCTCGACGCGATCTCCTGCGGAGCCTCGACGCCGTAGCTCTTGCGCAGCGCGCGAGCGCTCTCGGCAGGGGGTCGCCCGAACAAGCGCTCGCGCAGCGATTGCTCGTCCGCCGTGGTGGGCTCCAAAGACGACGCCCGGGGAGCCGCTTCGGGCGCCCCGGGCGTGATGTCTTCTCGCGCTCGATCCACGACGCGGTCGTAACAAGCGAGGCGTGCTTCCGCAGCGTCGAGCTTGCGGCAACCGAGGAGGGTGTCCTCCGCGGACGCCTGGACAGCCACCGAGAGCGGGACCAGCAGCGCGAGCCACAGTCCCGCCCTCGGCGACAGGAGCACTAGAACTTCTTGCTGGCCCGCAGCGTGAGCGAGCGACCGACCGTGTCGAACGTGCCCGGGAACGTGTTGCCACTGTTCTGGTCCGTCGGGCCGGCCTCGGAGCCCACCAGCGGCGGGTCTTCGTCGAACGCATTCTCGAGGCCCACCTGGAAGGTGAAGCCATCGAGCATGTCGACCCCGGTCGGGGTCCAGCCCACTACGAAGTCGACGTAGTGGGTGTCGCTGATGCTGGCGAAGCTGGAGGTCGCGTTCGCCGGATCCTCGAAGTCCGTGCCACGGATGTACCGCCAGCGATAGCCG
>JANNKN010000704.1:0-2417 GCA_031396315.1 Deltaproteobacteria bacterium | reverse complement strand
CTCCGAAATCGCTAGGAGACCGACCCGGGATGGGCGGCTGAGCACGGGCGCTGCGGCGCCGCCCCAACAAGGCGCGCGACCGAGCCGTAGCTCTCGCTACGGCGCAGGGAGCGCAACGCAGTTGGGGCGGATGCCGCGGCGCCCGGGCGACCCGTCCACTCTCGGGTCGGTCTCCTAGACGCGCCAGCTCGGCAGTGGCTGCGCCTCGATCTCCAAGCGGCGCTGCTCGAAGCCAGCGCGCCCCATCAGGGCGAACGCCGCGAGCTTGCCCGCTTCCACACCGGGCTGGTCGTAGGCGTCGATGTCGTACAGGGCGCCCTGATGGGCGGTCTGCAGCATGAACGCGAGGAACAGCTGGCCGAGCGCATCGCCGGTGAGGCGTGGCAGCTCCCAGGTGATGCTCGGGCGACCCGCCGCAGCGAGTGCGACGCGCGTGCCGTCCAGCTCGGCGCGCAACAGGCGCCCGAGCTCGACGCCGCGCAAATAGGCGGCCGGTGCGCCGCCGGGAATCGCGACGCGTCGCCGGGTTCGCGCGACGCGCACGAACACCACGAGCTTGTCGGCCGGCCCTTCTACGAACAGCTGCACCTGAGAATGCTGATCCGTCGCGCCGCGCGCGGGCAGTGGCGTCGGCCCGACACTGCGCCCAGCGCTTCGTGTGCGCTTGCCGAGGCTCTCGCCGAGGAGCTGCACCGCCCAGCGCGCGAGCGGTTCGAGCGCGTCGCCGTAGGGCATCAGCACGTGAATCGGCTTATTATGGCGCGAGGCCATCTGGTTCGCGACGACGGCCGCGAGAGCCGCGGGATTCCGATCGAGCGGCGCGCTCTGCACGCGCGCGGCGAACCGCTTTGCGCCGCGCACGACCGCGCCGACATCGACGCCCGCGATCGCCGGCGTGAGCAGCCCGCTCGCCGTGAACACCGAGAAGCGGCCGCCCACGTCGTCCGGGAACTCGAGGATCGGAATGCGCTCGGACTCGGCGAGCTCGCGCAGCGCGCCCTGCCCCGTCGTCACGATGCAGCGTTCCCGCAGCGTCTTCGCGTTCGTGAGGGCGCCTCGGAGCACCTGAAAACCCGCCGCGGTCTCGACAGTACCGCCGGACTTCGAGACCACGTGCAGCAGCGTCTTGCGCCGTCCAAGCAGCTCGAGCAGCGCGCCCAACGTATCCGGATCGACGTTGTCGACGAAGTGCACGCGCGGCCCGCCGCGCACGCGATCTGCGAGCTGGTTGCGAAACGGGTGTCCGAGCGCGCGCAGCAGCGTTTCGGCGCCGAGCGCGGAGCCGCCAATGCCGACGTGCACCACATCCGTGAAGCCCGCGGCACGCACGCGCTTCGCGGTGGCGGCGATCTCGCGCAGCAGATGAGGCCGCGCGAGCGCGGCGAGAAAGCCCGACGGCCGCGCGTCGCTCAGCAGCTGCGGGATCACGCCCGCGAGGCTCGGCAGCCCGTCGCGAACCTCCTCGCGCGAAACGCCGTGCTCCGGACGCAGCGGCGGCGCGAGCGCCGCGCCGAGTTCGAGATGTAGATCACGTCCGTTTTCCATCCTGCGGTTCCTCCGACCCTGCCTATGATGGCGATATGCGCGCGGCCGTCATCCAGATGCGTTCGATCGACGATGTGGCGACGAATCTCGCGGCGGCGCGCGCGCTCGTTGCGGAGGCCGCGCGCGCCGGCGCCGAGTTCGCGGCACTGCCTGAAAATTTTGCGTTCATGCGGAGCGAGGGCCTGGCTTTTCCGTGCGCACAGGGTCTCGACGGCGAGATCGTCGGCACGCTCCGCGAGCTCGCGCGCGAACACGGGCTTTGGCTTCTCGGCGGCACATTCCCCGAGGCAGCGGACGAGGGTCGCGTCCATAACACGAGTGTGCTGGTGGCTCCGAGCGGCGAAATCGAGGCGGTGTATCGGAAGATCCACCTCTTCGACGTAGACCTGCGCGCCCAAGGCGGCGGCGTATTCCAGGAATCGGCGAGCATCGCAGCCGGCCGCGAAATCGTGACCGCGAAGACGCCGTTCGGCGCGGTCGGCATGTCGGTTTGTTACGACCTGCGCTTTCCCGAGCTCTACCGCCGCCACGCCGAGGCGGGAGCGCGCTTCCTCGTCGTCCCGAGCGCGTTTGCCAAGGAGACGGGCCGCGATCACTGGGAAGTGCTGCTGCGCGCCCGTGCGATCGAGAATCAGTGCTTCGTGCTCGCGCCCGCGCAGTGGGGCCAACACACACCGGCGCGCGCGAGCCACGGGCGCAGCCTCGTGGTCGATCCCTGGGGCGTGCTGCTCGCGGTGGCGCCGGATCGCCCCTGCGCCGTGATCGTCGACTGCGACCTCGCGCAGCTCGAGAGCGTTCGCGCGAGCCTGCCAGCCCTGAAGCATCGCCGCCTCTAGGAGACCGACCCGAGATGGGCGGCTGAGCACGGGCGC
>JANNKN010000701.1:0-3482 GCA_031396315.1 Deltaproteobacteria bacterium | reverse complement strand
CCGAACGGAATCCCGAGCTGCCCGAGCATGTCGAGCTCCTCGAGCGTGTCGAGGCCCTCGCCGATGATCTGTGCGCCGATGCCGTCGGCCACGAGCTGAAGCGCCCGTAACAAGCTTTGTTTCGACTTGTCGGTATCGAGGTTCGTGATCAACGCGCGGTCGACCTTGATGAACTCGGGCTCGAGCTCGATCAGCGCGTGGAGGCTCGCGTAGCCGGCGCCGGTGTCGTCGAGCGCAAACTGGAAACCGAGCTTGCGGTACTCGTCGCGGACTTCGCGGAACGCGCTGAAGTTTCCGATCGACTCCTGCTCGGAGATCTCGAACACGACGTCGCTCGGCGCGAGGTGTGACGCAGCCAGCGTACGGATCACGGTGTCGGGCCGAAACTGCGGATCGTAGATCGCGGTTGGCCGCACGTTGAGAAAGAGCCGGGTGCCGCTCGGAAGGCCCGTCGCGCCCTCGAGCCCGCTCTGGCGACAGAGGCAGTCGAGTTCGAACACGAGGCCTTCGCGCGCGGCAGTGTCGAAGAGCACCACCGGGGAGCGGAACTCGGTGCCTTCGGGCCCGCGTGCGAGCGCCTCGTAGCCGTACACGGTCTTCGAGGCGACGGAGACGATCGGCTCGTAAACGGAGCTCACGCCGCCCGACAGCAGCACGTTCGTGAAATCTTGTCGGCGCTGCCGCTCGCGCACGCGGCGCGAAAGCGTCGCGTCTTCGCGCGCCTCCTCGATCGCTCCGCGCAGCTGGGTCTCGGCCGCGCGGAACGGGTTGCGCAACACCGCCGCGTAGCCGACGCCCGCGAGCGGCGCCTCCTTCGCCCATGGATAGATCAAGCGCTTGCCGCTCATTTCGATGCCGCGTTCGAGCGCGCGCACGAGGCCGGGCAGCTCTTGGCGGAAAAACGCTCCGTCGTTGGCGTGGCGACAAACGAAGATCGCGACCTCGAGGCGCCCGGTCTCGCCTGCGACGACGAGTGCGTCGCCGCCGAAGAATGGGTCCGCGACGCTGCGCACGAGCCCGCCGAGCCGCGCGAGTGCCTGGCTGCGGGCGCCGCCACCATGCGACGCCTCGACGAAGCCGAAGCCGCTCGCATCGATCGACACGACGCCGAGCAGCGGTCGCGCGTCGAAGCGCTCGAGCAGCGCGTTCAGCTGCTCGCCGAGTCGCGGCAGCGCGACGGCCGCCAGTTCGTCGCGGGGCTCCTTCTCGGGGTCGTGCATGATTTCGGTCCATCGGTCGGAATCGCCTCGGGATTGAGGAGGCACGGATCGTGGGTTCCGCTCTCGCGTGCGCGGCGCGCGGCGCCGGCTGCGGCTACGGTGCCGCGCCTATGCAGCCTGTTCGCGCCGTCATCTTCGATCTCGGCGGGGTCGTCATCGACTCGCCGCTGCACGCGATCGCGCGTTATGAGCGCGAGCTCGGCATTCCGGAAGGCGTGGTGAATCGCGTCGTCGTCGAGACGGGCCCACAAGGCGCGTGGTCGCGGCTCGAGCGCGGCGAAGTCTCGATGCTCGATTTCCATCGCGACTTCGAGGCCGAGCTGCGCGCCGTCGGGCACACGATATCCGCGGCCGCCATGATGGCGCGTATCGCCGAGTGCGGGCCGCGTCCGTCGATGCTCGAAGCGATCCGCCGCATCCGCGGGCGTGGGCTGCGCGCTGGCGCGCTCACCAACAACTGGGCGAGCGATCGCGGCGAGCCGACCCACGACCTCGCGGGGCTGTTCGACGCGTTCATCGAGTCGAGCAAGGTGGGCCTGCGCAAGCCCGATCCTCGCATCTACCGGCTGGCCTGCGACGCGCTCGGGGTTGCGCCCAGCGAGGCCGTGTTCCTCGACGACATCGGCCGCAACCTCAAAGCCGCGCGCGAGCTCGGCCTGCGCACGATCAAGGTCGATGCACCGGCGCCCGCGTTGGCCGAGCTGTCGAGCCACCTCGGCTTTCCGCTGAGCTAGCGCGATGTCGTCCGCGGAACCTGTCGGCCGGGAGATCTCCCGGCTCCTGCGGCTCGCCGTGCCGATCTCGCTCGCGAATCTCGGCATGATGGCGATGGGCGCCGTCGATCAGGTGTTGATCGGTCATTATGGAACCCGCGAGCTCGCGGCCGTCGGCATCGCGAACCCGTGGATCTTCGGCACGATCATGTTCGCCAACGGCATCTTGCTCGGACTCGATCCGATCATTGCGCGCGCGCATGGCGAAGAGAATGGCGAGCGCTCGGCGCGCGCGTTTCAGGCCGGCGTCGTGCTGGCGCTCGCGCTCTCGATCCCGGTCGCGCTGCTCTGGTGGTTCACGGAGCCCGTGCTCCTCGCGATCGGCCAAGAGCCGGATCTCGCAGCGCTCGCCGCCACCTTCGTTCGCGCACAAATCCCGAGCATCCCGTTCTTTCTCGGAAGCACGGCACTCTCGCGCTACTTGCAGAATCGTGAGCACGTGCGGCAAACGGTCGTCGTCACGCTGGTCGCGAATGCGGTCAACGCGCTCGGCGCCTGGGCGCTCATCTACGGCCACCTCGGCGCGCCGAGCCTAGGCGTGCTCGGGGCCGGGCTCGCGACGAACGGAACGCGCATCGCGAGCACGCTCACGTTGGTCGCTTGGACGCGCGCGTTCCGGCTGCACGCGGGCGCCTGGGTGCCGTGGAGCCGTCTCGCATTCGCGCCGAGAGCGCAGTGGGAAATCCTGCGCTTCGGCATTCCGATCGCGTTCCAGACGTGCACGGAGATGTGGGCCTTCGGCATGTCGAGCTTCATCGCGGGCCCGCTCGGCGCCTCGCAACTCGCAGCGCATCAGGTCGTCATGCTGTTCGCGTCGATCACGTTCATGATCCCGCTCGGCATTTCGCAGGCGGTGACGATCCGCGCAGGCAACCTGATCGGCGCGGGGCGCGCCGAAGCTGCAGCTCGCACGGGCTGGTTGGGAATCGCCGGCGGCGCGGCGTTCATGGCGCTCGCCGCAACGACCTTCGTGCTCGGCCGCAACCTGCTCCCGCGCCTCTCGACCGACGACGCCGCCGTGATCGCGGCGGCTGCCGCGATCCTGCCGATCGCAGGCGCGTTCGAGATCTTCGACGGCACGCAGGCCGCCGCCTGCGGGATGCTGCGCGGAATGGGCCGGCCGCTGCCGGCGACGATCATGAACCTGATCGGCTATTGGGGAATCGCGCTGCCCGTCGGCGCCTACCTCGCGCTGTACACGCCGCTCGGCCTGCGCGGCATCTGGCTCGGCCTGTGCCTCGGCCTGATCGTCGTGGCCGTCGGGCTGGTGCTCTGGCTGCGCAAGAACGCGCCGCGCGCCGAGGCGGCGGCCTAGGAGACCGACCCGAGAGTGGACGGGTCGCCCGGCCGCCGCGGCATCCGCCCCAACTGCGTTGCGCTCCCTGCGCCGTAGCGAGAGCTACGGCTCGGTCGCGCGCCTTGTTGGGGCGGCGCCGCAGCGCCCGTGCTCAGCCGCCCATCCCGGGTCGGTCTCCTAGCGATTTCGGAG
>JANNKN010000691.1:0-11649 GCA_031396315.1 Deltaproteobacteria bacterium | reverse complement strand
GAAGCCAACCGGGCGTCCATCAGCGGACAGAACGAGCGGCGTTTCGACGACTGGAAGCTGCAGGAACGCCAGGCCCTCAAAGAGCTCGCCTCGATCGACAAGCAGATCACGGTTGCCGAGATACGCCAGCAAAGCGCCGAGCTCGATTTCTCGAGCTCGGCGCTTCTCGAAGAAGCGGTGCGCCTAGTTGCGCTTCCGGCGCAGCGTGACTGCGACGAGCAGCGCGCCAAGACCGAACACCGCGGCCGAAGCCGGCTCCGGAATCGGCGGCGTCACCGGAACACCCATGCCGGGTTGGCCGTTGACGCCAAGCGAGCTGGAGAAGAGGTCGGCGTAGCGAACGCCGAAGTTGTCGATCGTGATCGGCTGTTGCCAGTTGCCGTAGAATGCCAGCTGCACGCTCGTGTGACCGACTTGACCGATCTGGGTGGCGTTGCTCGCCGGGCCGTTGCACTGATTCAGTCGGCCCGAGACGCACACTTCGACGAGGTAGCCAGCGCCAGTCGGCAAGGTCGTGTTCAGCGCGACGTAGCCGTAGTCACCACTTGCACCGCTGCCCGCGCGCTTCACGTTCGGGTTGGTGTTGAAGCCGATGCCCGACACGGTCGCGTGCTGCCACACGCTCGAGGACGACGTGTTCTGCACCACGATGTCCATGTTGAGGAACGTGCGGTTGAGCGTCGCGTCGTACGTCAACCCGGTCACCGTGTAACCGACGCGTGAACTGAGGCCGGACATCACGGTCGGCACGCCGTTCACGTCGACGATGCCGTTGTAGTCGAGAGCCCACGTCTGGCCCACGCCGGTCACCGTCACGGACGCGGCGAAGGCGGGCGCAGCGAATAACGCGAGCGCCAGGACTGCGAGCTTCAAGGTCTTCATTTCCATTCTCCAGCTGTCAAGCTTGTCGGGATTTCACGGCTAGGGGTGCGTAGTTGTCTCGACGAGATCCACGAACCCTTGGCTTCTGATGCGTCGGCAATCTACCACGCACGCTTCGAATTCCGAGGGTGAGTGCCCGCAAAACCGCTCGCGGGTCGCTCGCATTTTGTGTGCGGTGGCTCACACCGGCACACCGTAACCCCCCGGAACACCGACGGTCCGCCCCTCCGCAACCGGCAACTTGGCGAGCCACCCCGTGGACCTGCCGTCGATTCGCGAGACGCCGCCCCTAGGACGGCCGGCCCCCGAACCTGGCGGTTTCGGAGCCGGGGGCGGGTCGAAGAAAACTTCACCCGTAGGGGCCCGGAAGCATCGACCCCGCCCCCTCCTCCCCCATCCTGGGGAGGAGGAGTTTCCCGGCCCGTCGATGGATCGGCCGACCCCCTCCGGCTCGGCTCCGACCGGCGCCAGGGCCCCCGGAGGGACCAGCTCGACCGAGCGGCGGCCGCTTGCTGGTCGTTCGCGATCGCCATAACAACTCGCGCGCGCGCGGGGCACCTTGACGCGCGCCGCGATGCGCCCTCTCCTAGCGAGCCCTCTTCGAGGAGCCGCCATGTCCGCACCGGTCGTCATCGTCGAGCGAGAAGCGCACGTCCTCGTCGTCACGCTGAACCGCCCCGAAAAGAAAAACGCCGTCAATTGCGAAGTGATGTGTCGCCTCTACGACGCGTGGGTTCAGCTCGACGAGGATCCGGAGCTGCGCGTCGCGATTCTGACGGGCCGCGGCGACACGTTCTGCGCGGGCATGGATCTCTCCGAGATTGGGAAGATGCGCGCCGGAGTGAGCGACAACCCGTTCATGGAACGCGTGAAGAAAGAGCCGCACGTGATCTACGGGGCGTGGCTGAAGACCTATCGCCCGACGAAGCCGGTAATTCTCGCCGCCGAAGGCTTCGCGCGTGCGGGCGGCACGGAGATCCTGCAGGGCACGGACATTCGTGTCGCGGGCGAGAGCGCGAAGTTCGGCGTCACGGAAGTGCAGCGCGGACTCTTCCCGATGGCGGGCTCCGCGGTGCGACTGCGGCGTCAGATCGGTTACGCCGTGGCGGCCGAGATGTTATTGACAGGCGAAGACCTGCCAGCACGTCGCGCTCACGAGCTCGGCCTCGTGAACCACGTCGTGCCCGATGGCCAGGCGCTCGCGAAGGCCATGGAGATTGCGCTGCGCATCGCCGCGAACGGCCCGCTCGCGGTGAAAGGCATTCTCGCGACGCTGCGCGAGACGGAGGCGATGTCGGAAGCGCAGGCCTTCGAGATCGAGCAACGTCACGGGATGCGGGTGATGACGTCGCAGGACGCGGCCGAGGGCCCGCGCGCGTTTCTCGAGAAGCGCAAACCGGTGTTCAAGGGCGTTTGAGTGCGGGCTCGCTCGCGCCGCACCCGCAGTTCGCGCAGATGCAGACGAGGCCGAGCGCGGGCTCGGGGATGCGCGCGAGCGCTTCGGGCGAGAGTTGCACGTCGAAGCACCAGCAGTGTTCCTGGCCCGCCGCGGGGCCGCACGCGTTCGGTTCCGCGCAGAGCGGGCAGCGCGTCGCATCGAGTGCGGGGCTCGTCATCGCGCGCCTAACACTCGGCGCGCATCAGCCGCGCTCGTAGCGCGCACCGCTCGCGAGCATCGAGAAGCGGTGGCGTGGACCGGGCGCGAAAGGGTCGCGCGCTTCGTAGCCCGCGTCACCGTCGTAGAGCATGCACATCCCGTCCTCGAGCTTGCACGGGCGCGGGCGGAACGTGACGAGCGGGCGCGCAGGCAGCTCGCGCAGCGCGTGCTCGGCGCGCGAGAACTCCGCGAGCCACGCGAGCGTCACGAACTGCGGCGGAGCAAGCGCGAACTCCCGCGCGTGATGCAGATCGAGCGCGGCGCCGGGCGTGAGCCAGCGGTGCTCGGTCATCTCGGAGTTGCACACGACGATCGCCTGCTCCGCATGGAGCGCACCGAGAAAAAACCACGTGTCGAAGCGCTTGGGGCGAATCTCGGGTGTGATCCAGCGCGCAATCAGGGGCAGCGCGGCGCCCGCGAGGCTCACACCGGCTTCCTCGTGGGTCTCGCGAATCGCTGCGCGCAGCGCAGATGGGGCCGAGCCCGCGTCGCCGCCCACGATGTCGCCCGGCTCCACCTTCCCGCCCGGAAACACCCAGTCGCCGTGCGCAGCCTTGTCCGCGCGGTGCAGTAACAACACCTCGAGTCCTGCGCCGCCGTCGCGCACGAGCACGGCGGTGCCCGAAGGTCTCGGCGTCGCGGGCGTAGCGGGCGCTTCCATGGCTTTCTCGCCTCGAGCTAGATGTTCCGTGTGCGCCCGGCCCAATACGGGTCGCGCAGTTTGCGTTTGTAGAGCTTGCCGTTCGGGTCGCGCGGCATCTCGGCTACGTAATCGATGCTCTTCGGCGTCTTGTATTTCGCGAGCTTGTCGCGCAGGAAGTCGAAGAGCTCGCGCGTGAGCCCGTCGCCCGCGATCACGCCGTGTGCGGGCTCGACCACCGCCTTGACTTCCTCGCCCCATTCTTCGTGAGGAATCCCGAACACCGCAACATCGCCGACGCTCGGATGCGTCAAGAACACCGACTCGATCTCGGCGGGATAGATGTTCACGCCGCCCGAGATGATCATGTCGTTCTTGCGATCGCACAGGAACAGGTAGCCGTCGGCGTCGAGGTAGCCGATGTCGCCGACGGTGAAGTAGCGGCCACGGCGCGCCTTGTCCGTCTTCTCCTTGTCCTTGAAATACTCGAAGTCGGCTTGGCCGCGCAGCATGTAGACGGTGCCGGGCGTGCCGACCGCGCAGTCGTTGCCCTCGTCGTCGAAGATCTTGATTTCTGCGTTGGCCCACGCCTTGCCGACCGTGCCGGGTTTCTTCAGCCACTCGCTCGGCGAGACGATCGTGCCGCCGCCTTCGGTCGCGGCGTAATACTCCCAGATCGAGTCGCCCCACCACGCGAGCATCTTCTGCTTCACATCCGGCGGGCACGGCGCCGCGGCGTGCACCATCGCGCGCGTGGAGGTGCAGTCGTACTTCGCGCGCACCTCCGCGGGTAGCTGCAGCATGCGGTGGAATTGCGTCGGCACCATGTGGCTGGTCGTTACGCGGTAGCTGGAGATGAGCCGCAGCATCTCCTCGGGGGTCCACTTGTCCATCAGCACGACGGTGTGCCCCATGTGCATCGCGCCCGACGCGAACATCAACACCGCGGTGTGGTAGAGCGGCGATCCCGTGATGTGGACGTTCCCGCTCTCGGGCTTCACGCCGAACATCTGCTGGAAGCCGGTGAAGAGGCTGCCGATCAGGTCGGGGTCCATACCGGTGAGCGGACGCCGCACGCCCTTCGGCTGGCCCGTAGTGCCCGAGGTGTAGTTCATGATCGCGCCCGCAGTGCGCTTCTCAGGCGCCGCGCCGGATTGCCCCGCGCTCAATTCCGCATAGGGCCGGAAGCCGTCGAGGCGGCCGAGTGCGAAGCGATGCGTCGCGGGGATCGCCATCTCCGCCGCCGCCTTCTGGATCGCCTCGGCGAAACGCGCGCTGCCGACGAACACCTTCGCCTCGGAGTTCTGGACGATGTACGCGATCTCGGGGCCCGCGAGATGGTGATTGATCGGGACGAGGTAAAGCCCGGTCTGGAAGCACGCGAGATAAAGCTCGATGAACGCCGCGCCGTTCTCGACGACCGCCGCGACCACGTCTCCAGGCACGAGCCCAAGAGCCGCGAGCCCGCGCGCCACTTGATTGCCGCGCGCCGCCAGCTCGCCGCGCGTGAAGCGCTGCTCGTCCGGCGTGACCAGCGCGAGCGCGCCCGGATCCTTCGCCGCGAAAGTCCAGAAGCCGAGATCCGCCATCTCTGTTTCCTCTTCCCGCAAGCGGGCTGTCGGGGCCATCGGCCGCAAGTCGTGCGGTTCCGCCGCACGGCGCGCAGCGAGGCGCAGCCGAGCGAGGAACCATCAGGCTACGGCTTTTCGCTGCTCACGATCCAGGTGCTGAAGTACTGCGAGCCGCCGCCATAGGCGTGGCCGAGCGCTTTCTTCGCGCCGTCCACTTGGTGCGCGCCCGCCATGCCCCGCACTTGCAGCGCGCTCTCTGCGAAGCGAATCAAGCCCGACGCGCCGATCGGGTTCGACGAGAGCACGCCGCCCGACATGTTGACCGGGAAATCACCTGTTAGGGCCGTCGCGCCCTCGTAGGTCATTTTCCAGCCTTCGTTGCGCTCGGCGATCAGCATGCCCTCCATCCACATCGGCTCGAACCACGAGAAGGGCACATAGATCTCGGCGCAGTCGAGTTCTTTGCGCGGGTTCGTGATGCGCGCCTTCTTGTAGAGCGACTTCGCGTTGTCGAGGATCGCGCGCGGCATCACCTGATCGCGGCCGGAGAAGAACGTCGGCTCGCTGCGCATCTCGGTCGCGTGGACCCACGCCACCTTCCGCGGGCTGCGCTCCGCGATCTTCTCGCGCGCCATCACCATCGCGCACGCGCCATCGGAGGACGGACACGTCTCGAGGTAGCGCACGGGATCCCACAGCATCGGCGAGCTCGCGACCTTGTCGAAGCTGATATCTTCGATCTGCAGATGCGCGTACGGATTCTTCAGCGCGTTCTGGCGATCCTTCACCGCGACACGAATGCCCGTATCCTCGGGCGCTCCGGAACGGCGAATGTATCCCCTAATCAGTGGCGCAAAGTAGCCACCCGCGCCTGCGACGGTGGCCACACTGAACGGCAGCGCGATCGAGAGCGCCCAGGTCGCGTTCGACTCGCTCTGCTTCTCGAACGCCACCGTGAGCACGCGATCGTGCACACCGCTCTGCACGAGGCTCGCGGCAACGATGCCGGTCGAGCCGCCCACGCTGCCCGCGGTGTGAACGCGAAGCATCGGCTTGTAGGCGCCCCCGATTGCCTCGGCGAGGAACAGCTCGGGCATCATCACGCCCTCGAACATGTCGGGCGCCTTCCCGATCACGACGGCGTCGATGTCCTTCCAGGTGCACTCGGCGTCGGCCAGCGCGCGTTCGGCGGCTTCCCGTAACAAGCCCGCCATCGAGACGTCCTTGCGCGACGCCGCGTACTTGGTCTGACCGATCCCGATCACTCCGCACAGCTCGGCCATGACTACTTGCCCTCCAGCACGCACACGAGGTTCTGCTGCAAGCACGGGCCCGAAGTGGCGTGCGCGACCGCGCGATCCGCGGTGCCGCGCCACACTTGCCCCGCCGCCTCGCCGATGCGCGAGAGCCCGACTGCCATCATCGGATTGCCCGCGAGCGCGCCGCCCGACGGGTTCACGTGCGTCTTCGACGACAGCCCGAGTGCGCGCTCGACCAGAATTTCCTGATGCGTGAACGGCGCCGACAGCTCGGCCGCGTCCACTTTGTCGCGCCATACGCCGGCCTTTTGAGCAGCCATCTCGGTCGAGCGCGAGCGCGTGAGGTCGCGCACGCCGAGCTCCATTGGCTCGAGGATGTGTGCGATGCCCGTGATCCACGCGGGCCGCTTGCAGAGCTGTTTCGCCTTGTCGCCCGCGGCGAGCAGAATGGCGCTCGCGCCGTCGCTGATCGGCGCGCAATCGTGCTTGCGCAGCGGTGACGCGAGGTGCGGCGCGGCGAGCAGCTTCTCGACCTCGAAATCGCCCTTCAGCTGCGCGAACGGGTTCGACTTCGCGTGCTTTCGGTCGCGCACCGCGCGCTCCGCCATCTCGCGCTCGGTCACGTGGCCGCCGTCGAGCAGCACGCGCGCCTGCAGCGCCGCGAGCGATACGGCGTCCGGCCAGAGCGGCATCATCGTGTACGGATCGAGCTGCAGCGCCATGGTCAGCGGCAGATCGCCCATCGAGGGCTTGCCGAAGCCGTAGACGAGCGCGATGTCCGCGTAGCCCATCTGCATCTTCACCCAGGCCTCGTAGAGCGCCCAGGCGCCGTCCATCTCGACGTGCGACTCGGAGACGGGTGGCCAGGCACCGACGGCATCGAGGCTCGAGACGAATGCGAACGCCTGCCCTGCCAGATAATCACTCGAGCCCGAACACACGAAATCGACCTGGTCGTTCGCAATTCCGGCGTTCTTCTTGAGCTCGGTAATTACGGGCACGAGGATTTCGACCTCGTTGCGGTTGGGCTCGCGCCGCATCGACGGCGATTGCGAAAAGCCGACGACTGCCACGTCGCGCATCAGATGTGCTCCTTGTACGTCTCGTAGGGCGCGTCGGGCTCGCCGGTCGGCTCGAAGTAGATGATGTTCGCCACCGAGGTCGTCCACTCCTCGCGCGGCTTCCAGAGCGCTTTCACGCGCATGCCCATGTGCACGTCCTCGACTTTGCAGTTGAGCAGGTGCATCAAAATCGTGTTCGCGCCGTCGAGCAGGATCTGCGCCGCGATGTACGGGAGCTGAAGCGGGATGTTGGGGCTCGGCACGCGCACGATCGAATACGTGACGAGCGTGCCGACGTCCTTCAGCACCACCGGCTCACCGTCGATCACGACGCCATGCTGCGGGCACGAGCCGCGCGTCGGGAAGTAGACGCGGCCGTCGACCGGGCAGCGCTGCCCGAGCAGCTTTCCCTCGGCGATCGCGCGCAGGAAGCGCGTCGCGCTCTGTCCCGCCGAGTACGTGTAGGCGAGCTCGATCGGCGCGAGCTGGATCTCCACCGGGCCTTCGGTCTTCGGTGCTTCGCTCATCTGTCAAAACCTCGATGGAATGCAGAGTTCGTGATGTCTCACGGGAATCCGGGCTTCGCCCTCACTGCGCGCCGCGCAGCGCGGCTTGCACTCACGCCTCCGGCACGAACGCGTCGATGTCGCGAATCGCGCCGACGGTCTTCTCCGCCCAGCGCGCCCGCACGCGCATGCCCGTCTTCATGTTCGCTTCCTTGCCCGCATCGACGACGTGCAGCATCGGCGTCGATGCGCCATCGAGCTGAATCAGCGCGTAGGCGAATGGCCGACCGAGCGGCTGTTGCGGTCGCGGCGCGTTCACCCACGACCAGCTCTTCACGACGCCCGTCTCCGCGACCGGCACCAGCTCCGTGAGCGCCTCGGCGGTCTCCGGGTCGTACTCCTTCGGTGGCACGAGCACGCTGCCGTCCTTGCGCCGCGCGCCGAGGATTTTTCGGTCGCGCAGCGCGGTGAAGAATTTCCCGAGCACCGGACCGAGCGAGCGCTTGTACGTGTACGAGAGCTTGTGCGGCGCAGTCAGCGCCACCTCGACGGGTCGACTCATACGGAACGCGCCTCCAGGAAGGAAGCGCAGTGAAACACGTTGCATTTCCTCGGACAAGGAGTCCGAGCGCGTGTTTCAGCCTGAGGCCGAACTCTCTTCGCGCGGCTTCGTGCGGCGCGGACGGAGTGGCGTCGGAGGCGGCGTCAGATCGGGCGCTGGAGCCTCGGGCGCGGCCGACGCAGCAGCCATCTCATTCCCGCGCGGCACTGGCGCCGGCTTCCGGAAGATCTGCCCGACGGCGGCGCTGCGCAGCTCCTCGAATGCGTCGCGCACCGCCCGCACGAACGCAGGTAGGTCGGGCACGAGATCCTGGTCGGCGGCGAAGCCCCAGCACAGGCGGCCGTCGTAGCTGAAGAGTGCGACTCCGAGCCCCGTGCGCGGCAGGAGCGGCACGACCGGGTACATGCCCAGCAGCTTTGCGCCCACCATATAGAGCGGGAAGCTCGGACCCTGAACGTTGGTGACGATCATGTTCGCGGGGCCGGCGGCAAACCCGACCGCGCTCGCGAGCACCCGCGGCGGCAGCCAATCCGCGAGCGCGAGCAGGGTCTCGATGCCTGCCGCCGCGTCCGAGCGCTTCAGCTGCGCCGTCTCTTCGCGGATCTTCGCAAGCCGCGTGAGCGGGTCCTTCTCCGCGATCGGCAGCGGCAGGATCCACGACGAAACGTGATTGCCGAGCTTCCCGCGCTCGCCCGGGCGGCGCATGTTCACGGGCGCCGTCACGCGGAAATCGAGGATCGCGGGCTCCGCGCGGCGGAGCAGCAGGTACTTGCGCACCGCGCCGGCGACGGTCGCGAGCACGACGTCGTTCAGGCTGCAGCTGAGAACTTTGCGCAGCTCGAGCACGTCGTCGAGCGGCATCGTCAACCAGTCGAACTGCCGGTGCGGGCCTACCTCGCCGTTGAGCGGCGTCGCGGAGGCCGGCTTCAGTACGTAGCCCGCGAGCTTTTGGAGCGAGGCCGCGCGCTTGCGCACGTCGTCGACTAGCGACGCCCGGTCCTTCGCGAGCCGGCCGAGCGCGCCCGCCGCCTTCGCAATGCGTGCGGCGCCGCGCAGCACCTCTTCGTAGCCGAGCTCGAGGTGCGTCGGCGTCGGCCGCGGCGTGTACGGCGCGGGCTCCTCGAGCGTCGTGCGCGGCGACGGTGAGAGCATGATCTGCGCGAGATCCGCGCCCGCTGCGCCATCGACCATGCAGTGATGGATTTTCGTGATCAGCGCGAACTGCTCGCCGCCTTCGACGCCCTCGACGAGCCACGCCTCCCAGAGCGGCCGCGCGCGGTCGAGTTGCCGCGAGAGAATCCAGCCCGCGAGCTCCTTGAGCTGCGCGAGTGAGCCGGGCTTCGGCAGCGCTGCGTGTCGGACGTGAGAGCGCAGCTGAAAGTGACGATCGTCGACCCAGACCGGGCGATTCTCGAGCGGGCTGAACTCGAGCCGCTGCCGATAGCGCGGGATCAGATGCAGGATCGATTGCATCGACTCGAGGAAGCGGTCGACGCGGATGCCGCCGTCGTCGCCGCGCATCGGGCCGGCCTCGAAAATGCCGACCGCCGCGACGTGCATCGGCGCGTTCTCGTTCTCTGCGAGCAGGAACGTGTGGTCTTGCCCTGATAACCACTCATAGGCGTAACGCGGCACGGTGCGAGACTCCTCGCACGGTGTAGAAGCAAGTTGGGTGCCGGTCGCGAGCGAGCGCGTGAACGAGTGCTGTGGGTGGCGCTGCTCGCGGCGCGAGCAGCGCACGGTCAGGCGCTGCGCAGTACGACTACGGACTCGCCGGGGCGCACACCTGCGCAACGGATGCGGTGGGCGGCGTCAGCAGCGCCCGGCTCAGGATCACCGAATCCGCCGAGCTGCAGGCGGCGCTCCCGCCGACGTTGCAGAGCTCCGGCCGCGCCATCGATGCTGTTGGCGGTACGAGGTTCGCGCGCACGACCAAGATCGCGTCGGCGCTGAAGGCCGAGCTTCTGCCGCGCGGCGTCGACGCTCGGACTTCCGAGCACGCGCGCAGAGGCGAGCGCGCTCACGTCGACGACGCCTTGCGCCGGCGGCCCGAGCACTTGGGCGAGATCGAGGCGCGCATCGATGCGCAGATCGCCGAGGCCGATCTCCACGTCGTTCGCGACGGCGCCGGCCATGAGAACCGGCGGGAGCTGCGCGAACGCCGAGAGGCTTTGCGCCGGGAGTCCGTGAGTGACGCCATCGGCACTCAGGTCTTGTACATCGAAGGCTCCGGCGTACCAGAGCGCCTGGTTCACGTGGTCGTCGCGAAGTGCGATTCCGAGCGGGTTCGGCAGGAATGCCGGAATCGATCCACCGCGCCGAATCGAGCCGGGCAGCGTGGTCGGGATGCCGGCTGCGCGGCTGCTCGGGAATACCTGCGTCGCGAGCCCGATCTGCAGGCCGGCGAGGCCGCCGCCCACTGAGCGAAGCGAGCCGAGCGGTGCGCTCACGCTCGCCTCGACACCGAGCCGAGTCGGCGACGCGACGACCGGCGGCGCACCCGCTGAATCCGCGATCTCCTCGAACTCCGTCGGCAGGCTGGTCTCGAGCGCGTCCGAGAGCGCAGCCTCGAGCCCCGTCTCGATGATCGGAGAGATCGTGTCGACCAGGAAATCGCAGATGAACTGCACGATCCCGCACGAGAAGCCGGTCGTCAGGCGTGGATTCGTCAGCTCCACCTGGGTCGAGGCGGGCGTGAACTGCGCCTGACCCAGCGCGACTGACGGCAGCAGTGAAGTCGACCCGGTGGCGCCGTCCATCAGAAACGTCGCCGGATAGTCGGTGAACTCGGGGTTGCCGGTGACGCACGTGTGGTTTCGCACTGTGAGCGGAACCGTGATCGGCCCGATGCTGGTGTTCACGTCGAGCGCGCTGGGCTGGGCGATGAACGACGTCACCGCGACTGCGCCGGAGCCTCCGATCGCGTCACGCGCAGGCGCCCCGTCCAAACCGAGCCGATGCAGCACACGGAGCTGAACGGACAGCGCAGCGTGCACGAGCATGCCGGAAGAGCCACGGCCCAAATCGTCGTCGGCACGCCAGCGCTCAGGTTGACTGCAGCCAAGCCCGCCTGCGCGATCGAGGCGAGTCGTCGAGGTCGGAGCGATTGCCGTCGTCTAGCGCGGCTTGACCCAAGTGCTGGAGCGCACCGTCGGCGATCCGCGCCGCGGCGTCGGGGCTCGTCGCCGCGGGCGAGAACGCGCCGCTGCGCAGATAGGCGTGCGCGACGTCGGCCACGTTGCCGCACGCGTCCGTAGCCGAGATCGCGACGATGTTGAGCCCTCAGCGGCTGTTCGTGGGCTCGTTGAGCAGTTGTTGGGTCGCGGTCCCGCCTGGGCTCACACGCTCGATGCCGTCGACGAGAACCCGCTCGATCGCGCTCTCGGCGTCGTTCACCTGGATCTCGACCCCGACGACCTGATTGCCGGCGCCGCCGCTCACGAGAGCCGACCCACGTACGGGATGGAGCACCTGAACGACCGGCGGCGTGACGTCGCTGCAGGCCTGCGCT
>JANNKN010000677.1:0-1858 GCA_031396315.1 Deltaproteobacteria bacterium | reverse complement strand
CGTCGAGCGCACGTTCGACGCGGATCTCGCGAGGCTCGGGGGGTGGCTCGGCATCGAGCTCTCGTGCGCGAGCTTTCACGAAGTCGCGGGCCGCGCGGATCTCGCTTGGCGCGAACCCTAATGCTTCAGCGCGCGGGCGGTCGCGCCTCGCCCTTGTACTCGATCAAAACGGGTTGCTTGCGCAGAATCACGCGATCGAGCAGATAGCGAAGCGCGCCGATGCTTTGTGCGGTCTTCCCCAACACGATGCCGGCCACATACAGCCGGGCATCGCGCGGGCTCTCCGTGGTTCGGCGCTGCCGGTAAAGGCGCACCGCAAGCTGCGCATAGAGCAGGGCAGCGCCGGCAATTGCGGGCGGCCAGAGCGCGGTCGTAGCTACAGCAGCGAGCGGCACACCCACGCCCCACGCGACGACCGAAATCACGCGCCGCACGAACAGCCGCTCTGGGTCGCGCCCGTGCAGATGAACGATCTCCGCGTAGGCGTGGCCGGTGCGGCTCTCGCGGCGCCACCACTGCGAGAAACGGTGCATGTCGATGTCGTGGGTCGTCATGGGCGCCGCGAGCCGATGAAGGCGATGCCCTGCCTTTCGCAGGCGAAAGCCCAGCTCGGGCTCCTCGCCCGCGACCAAGGTCTCGCGGAACCCGCCCACCGCTCGAAGCGCACTCACGCGATACAGCGCGTCGCCCATGCAGCAGATCGCGTCGCCGGTGCCGTAGTCCCACTCGAAGTCCGTCAGCTTGTTGTACGGCGTTTTGTCCGGGAATCGCTCGCGACGCCGCCCCGACACGCCCGCGCAGCCAGGATTTCGCGCGAGGTATTCGAGCGCCGATGCGACCCAGCCCGGTTCGAGCTCGCAGTCGCCATCGATGAAGTGGACGAGAGGGCAGGCCGGATGCGTCGCCAGCAGCGTCGCGAGGCCGAAATTTCGCGCTCGAGCGGCGGTGAACGCCTTGCTTGCGTCGAGCTCGACCACCAAGGCGCCGAGTTCGTGGGCACGTTCGCGGCTGCGATCCGTCGAGCCGCTGTCGACATAGACGACGGGCGCGCCGGTCGCGGCGAGCGATGTCAGGCACCGGACTAGGCGCTCCCCCTCATTCCGGCCGATCGCGACGAATCCGAAGCTCGCAGTCATGGCGCCACAACTAACACCGCCGCCGCGCATCGGCGACTCGGGCGTTGCGCCTGAGGCCGCGAGATCGCGCTTGCGTTCTCCGGCGCCGTGGTCGATGTAGGCAGCGTGTCACGCATCGAGGAAATCCGCGCCGCGCTGTCTGACGCCAAAGGTCGCAGCCTGGTGCTCGACGAGCATGCGATCTGGTCGCGACCCGGTCCCCTCGTGTGGGAGGACACGCGTGTTGATCCGTTGCCCACGTTCTATCCCGTCTACCGTTGGCAAAACCTGCACGCGTGGTCCGCATTGCCGCTGATCGTCGCAAAGGGCTCGCTCTCGGTGAACCCGCGGGCGGTCGCCGCCACCACAGAGCCAGGCTTCGAATACTTCGGAAGCAACGAGACGATCGATCGCGAGATCGAGAGAATCGGCGGGCCGCTGGAGCGCGCGGCGGCTCCCGACATCGCCGACCCCGCGACCTACGCGGAAGAGATGACTCGCGCCCTCCACGCGGACGTCCGCGCGGTCGAGCTGCAAAATCCCGGCGCAGCACACTTCGTGCTCGTTGGCGGACGCGACAGCCTGAACCTGCTCTTGCTGCCGTGGGCGCGCGCGCCGATCGCCCTGTCAGCAGCGCCGAACTTTGCGCTCGTCGCCAACTTCGTGCGCGCCAACGGCCTCGCCGTCGAGGTGCGCGAACTGGTGGACCCTGAGGAGCCCGCGGTGCTGCAGCGACGGCTCGG
>JANNKN010000674.1:0-2287 GCA_031396315.1 Deltaproteobacteria bacterium | reverse complement strand
GAGGCGTTCCGCAAAGTGATCGACCTCAATCTGGTCGCGAGCTTCAACGTTGCGCGCATTGCTGCGCACTGCATGAGCACGAACGCGCCCGACGAGAACGGCGAACGCGGGGTGATCCTGATGACCGCTTCGATCGCCGCGTTCGAAGGTCAAATCGGCCAAGTCGCCTACACGGCCGCGAAGGCCGGAATCGCCGGCATGACCTTCACGATGGCCCGAGACCTCGGCGGCCTCGGCATCCGCGTGATGACGATTGCACCGAGCCTCTTCCACACGGGCCTCACCAAGGGCATCCCGCAGCAGATGGAAGACAATCTGACGCGCGACGCTGCGTTCCCGAAGCGCATGGGCAGGCCCGACGAGTACGCGCGCATGGCGATCCAGATCTTCGAGAACCCGATGCTGAATGGCTCTACGATCCGTCTCGATGGCGGCCAACGGTTCGCCCCGAAATAGTCGGGCCGAGCGCGGAGCGGATGACAGTGACCGAACAGACTTCCGGCGAGATTCCGAAGGGTATCGACGCAGCGCGCGTCACCGAGTGGTATCTGGCGAACCTGGCGGGCGCGAAAGCGCCGCTCACGTTCTCGATCATCGCGAGCGGGCACTCGAACCTCACCTACCGCGTGATCGACGCGGCGGGCAATCGCACCGTGCTGCGCCGCCCGCCCCTCGGTGCCGTGCTCGCGACCGCTCACGACATGGCCCGCGAGCACAAGATCCTCGACGCAGTCGCGAAGACCGACGTTCCGGTGGCGCCGGTGTTAGGGCTCTGCACCGATACCGCCGTGAACGGTGCGCCATTCTACGTGATGAAGTTCGTGGACGGGTTCGTGCTCGATACCGCGGACGCCGTGCGCAACCACACCCCCGAGAGCGAGCGCCTGCCGCTCGGCTGGGACGTGATCGAGGTGCTGGCCAAGCTGCACGCCGTGGACATCGACAAAGTCGGCCTCGCCAATCTCGGCAAGCGCGAGCAATACCTCGATCGGCAGATCCACCGCTGGCGCACACAGTGGGAGAAGTCGAAAACCCGCGAGCTGCCGGCCATGGAAGAAGTCGGCAATGCGCTCGAGCAGGCGAAGCCCGCGCAGCTGCGCACCGGCATCGTGCACGGCGACTACCGCATCGGGAACATGCTCTCGGCGAACGCGCGCATTCAGGCCGTGCTCGACTGGGAGCTATGCGCCCTCGGCGACCCCCTCGCCGATGTCGGATTCCTGATGAACAACTGGGCAGAGCCGGGCGAGGAGAACTCGCCCACGGCGCGCGGCGCTGCGCAATCGCCGACCGTCGCGGGCGGCTTCCCGACGCGCGCGCAACTGCTCACACGCTACGAGGAGTTGACGGGCGCAAGCACCGCAAACGTCGACTACTTCCGCGCCTTCCAATACTGGCGCCTCGCCGCGATCGTCGAGGGCGTGATGGCGCGCTACCTCCAAAACGTAATGGGCAAGCAAGCCGACGTGGGCGCCTTCAAAGCCCAGATCGACAGCCTCGCCGCCTCCGCCCAAGCCGCCGTCCGTCGCCTCGGCGCCTAAAAAGCAACAAGTCACCACCCGGGGACGTTCATACTTCCTGGTGACTCAGGGGACACTCATCCCCAGAATTGATCGAGGTCAACGATGACGGCGAAGCGCAAGGCGAAAGCCAAGCCCCGGAAGAAGCCCTCGAGACGCGCCGCGCGCGCGAAGGCCAAGCCCGCTCGCCCGAAGCGCAGCTCGGTCGAGGCCACGAACAAAGCGCTCGCGCGGCGCTTCATCGCCGCGATCTCGCGCGCCGACGTGGACGCGATCGTCGCCGCCTACGCGCCGGACGGCAGCTGCTGGACTTCGGGCACGATGCCGATCTCGGGCACCTTCGGCGTGGACCAAGTCGCCGCCGCCTCGCGCGGCGTCCTCACCGTGTTCCCGGAAGGCCTGCGCTTCACCATCCACGCGCTCACCGCCGAAGGCCCGCGCGTCGCGATCGAGGCCGAGTCGTACGGAAGGCACGTGTCGGGGAAGATCTACAATAACAAGTATCACTTCGTGCTGCGGGCTCGCGGTGGCAAGATCGTCGAGTGGCGCGAGTACATGGACACGATGCACGCGAACGACGTGCTGTGCGGGGGCGGCTGATCGAGAGGCGGTGCGCTTGCGCCCCTTCACTCCCGATGGTTCACCACGCTGCTCGCGCGGAACTGCTGCAAGAACTCGTGCGGGAAACCCAGCTCGATCTTGCTCGCGTCGTCGAGCCGCTGCTTCACCTCGGGTGTCAGGGAGACCTCGAGGCAGCCGAGGTTGTC
>JANNKN010000147.1:0-16435 GCA_031396315.1 Deltaproteobacteria bacterium | reverse complement strand
CCGCGAGTGCGGGTAGCGCGCGCTGCGTGGCGGCGGGCGCCCGCACAGCGGTGCGCGTTACCGCGGGGAGCGGCGCGGGGCGCGCGGACGGCATTGCCGGCACAGGCGCGAGCGGATCGATGCTGACCACCGCGGGCGGCTTCTTCACCGGCTCGCGCGCTACGCGTACGGGCGCAGGCGTCGGCACGAATTGCTTGGGCGGCTCGAGTGGCGCAGGCATCGCGGGCAACGGCGGCGGCGGCGCTCGCTTCACGACCTTCACGGGCTCGGGCGGCGGCTCGGGCGCGACGGGCTCTGGCTCCGGCGGTGGCGCTTGCGCCACTTGCACCGGCTCGGGCTCCGGCTCAGGCATTAGGGGCTCGGGCTCGGGCGGCGGCGGAAGTAACTCCTCTTCTTCCAGCGGCGCGGCCGTCACCATCACGATCTGCGGGCCTTCGTCATCGGGCGGCTTGGCGAAGAACGGTGCGAGCACGAGCGCGAGTGCGAATGCGCCGCCGACGGCGAATCCGCTGCCGCCGAGCACGCGCGCCACGAGCCGGCCCGGGTGCTCTTCCTCGAGCGCGAGCTTCACGTTCTCGCCGAGCGAGTCGGGCCGCGCGAACGGGCTCGGCGTGAAGGCAGGCGCCAGCGTAATTCTTGCCGCGCCGTGGCCGTACGTATGCCGGAGTCGCCAGTTGCTCATGGCGCGGGTCTACTGCGCCGGACCGCCCGCAAGGGGCGTCACGGTTGCGCGACGCCGCTGCGGCCACGCCTCTTCGACGAGGCTCACGGCCGTGAGCAAATCCTGACTGCGCGATTCGCCGTCCGGTGCGAGCACCGGGCGCGGCTGACCGCGCTCCGCGAGCTCCGCGAGCTTCGCGCGCAGCACGTTCTCGGGGATGCGCACGTGTGTCGTGGGGTCGCTCGGGTTCATCAGCTCGAAGGGGCTCGCCTGGGCTTCATCCTTGGGATGGACGCGCAGCTGCCACGAGACGGCCGCCAAGGCCGGCATGCCCTCGGTTTCCGTCGAGATCTTCGGGACGACGATCTCCCCCAGCTCGACCGCGACCTGTTGTCCAGACTGAGCCTGGGTCAGTGCGATGAGCAGCAGGAACGCGAGGTCCACGAAGGAGAAGAGCCATACGGGAGCGCCGTGAGCAGATTGATCGCTGGCAGACATGACGCATTACAACGGAAAAACGCGGCAGATCATTAGTGATGTCTCTCACAAAGGGGCCGGGCGGTCGAAGCGATAGGCATCCGACTGGAGGGCTCGAATGCTTCGCCGAATCCGGACCTTGGGCGCCGCCATGCTGGCGTTCGCGGCCTTCGCTCCTCCCGCGAACGCAGCCGAGATCTACGCCAATGGCACCTTCATGCAGTCGCTCGGCCGCGACAACTCGTCGGGCACGATCGAAGTGCTGCCGGTGACCGTGCTCGGAAGCGACGGCGATTCATCGCTCGGCTACGGCCTCGCGCTCGGCTTCGGCTTCGATTTCGACGAGGTGCTCCCCCAGAAGTGGAATTCGTGGGGCACGGCATTCCGAGTCGAGGGCGAGTTCGTCTACGGCCGCGAATACGATTTCGTGAGCAACACCGAGGATCCGGCCGGAGACCCGCTGCAGAATCACTTCTTCAATGAAGTGAAGGCATGGACCTTCATGCCCGTGAACCTCTACATCGACGTTCCCCTGCGGCGGCCGCTGTCCAAGATCTTCGGGCGCGTGCCGCGGCTCGAGCCGTTCGATTTGTCGTTCGGCGCCGGCGCAGGCATCTCCCACGTCCACATCAACGCCTTCGACAACACCGCGCACGCGGTCGACAGCGTCTACAAGTTCGCGTTCCAGGGGAACGTCGCACTCTCCTACGAGATCAACGAGCAGACCGAGCTGCAGTTCGGCTACCGCTACCTCGACCTGGGCTCGACGGACGCAAAGCTACGCTTCGACAACGTTCCGCCGCCCAACAACCAAGCGGGCGAGGTCGACCTCGACCTGCACTCGCACGAGCTCGTGCTCTCGGCGCGCTACGCGTTCCATCAGAAGCCGTTGGCCGAGATGGAATTCCCGTGGCCGGACAGCATGCCGCGCTGGCTGGGCGGCGACGGCGGCCAGAAGAAAGCGCCGAAGCCGCAGAAGCCCAAGAAGCAGCGGCGCTGGCTGCCGGACTGGCTGGGCGGGAAGCGCGGGCCCTGACGCGGGCTGCGACTGCGCGCTGAGCGCAGCTCGCGGAGACGACCTCACCGCGCTGAAGTCCTACGCCGCTACGCTGCGCGCCCATGATTCGCGCGCGGCGTTGGATTCGAGCGATGAGCGCAGCGGCGCTCAGCCTCGCCTGCGCGGTCGCCGCGACGCGGGCGCAAGAGGGCCCCTCGGCGGGCGCGCGCGTCTACGGCGTCGAGGTCGAGCGCGCGGAGCACGCGGACCGGCTGCTGGTGCTCACGGTTGGCGACGCCTCGGCGCGACTCGAAGAGGTGTCTGCGGAAGAGGTGTTATTGCGCCTCACGAATGCGACGCTCGATCCGAAGATGCCGCGGCGGCTGGTGCCGGCCGCAGGCGCCGCGATTCGCGCCGTCGCGGTCGTCGAGAACGCGGGTCCGCCGCCCAGCGTCGAGATTCGCGTGCGCCGCGGCGCGGGGCTCGCGGCGACGCTTTCGCGGCGCGGCACGATCGTCGCGCTCGAGATCGCGCGGCCACCCGAGCCGGCGGCGGAAGCCAGCGTTCGCATGAACCTGCGCGATCGCCCGCTCGTCGAGCTGGTGCGCGAAGTGCAGCGCATCACGCAGCGCGCGTTCGTTTGGGACGATCGCTTGCAGGGCACGGTCAGCGTAATCATTCAGGATCCCGTGACGCCGGGCGAGGCGCTCGAGATCTTGCACGCAACACTGCTCTCCAAGGGCTTTGCCGCCGTGCCGAGCCCCGGCGGCGCGCTGCTCGTGCTTCCGCTCGACGAGGCGCGCGCGCGCACGCCCAAGGAAGCGCGCGCGTTGTCGCAGGAACGCGCGGGACTGATTACGACGCTCGCGCGCTTCCGCGCCGCGAACGCCGAGCAGCTGGTGAATCTGCTCTCTCCCTTCGCGGGCGGGACGCTCACGGTGATTGCCTACACGCCCACGAACGGCGCAATCCTGGTCGGCCCGGAGAACGCGATCCACCGCTGGCTCGAGCTGGCGCGCAGCCTCGACGAAACCTCGGGCCGCGAGCTCGCCGTGATTCGCCCGCGCCACCGCACCGCCGCGGAGCTCTACGCCGTGCTGGCGGAAGCGGTCCTCGATCCGCTCACGGGCCGCGCCCGCGCCGAGCTCTTTCTCGACGAGCGCACGAACGCGCTGCTCGTTCGCGCCGAGCCAACCACGCTCACGGAGCTGCGCGCGCAGATCGCCGAGCTCGATACCGCGCCGGAGCTCAGCGGCTCGGTGCTCGTGATTCACCCGCGCTTCGCCGACCCTGAGAAGCTCGCGAAGCAGCTCGAGGCGCTCGCGAAGGGAGGCGGCAGCGCGGCGTTGGCCGCGCGCGCGGGCGGGCTGAGCGCGCGGCAGTACACGGTCGCGCTGCATGCTTCGACCGGCTCGCTGTTGATCGCAGCCGACGCCGCGACGCAACGCGAGCTGCGCAGCGTGATCGATGCCCTCGACGTCGAACCGCCGCTGATCGCGATCGAGGCCCAGGTGCTCGAAATCTCGTCGACGGGGAAGCTCGCGCTCGGCTTCGACGCGTTCATTCCGACGACCGATCCGTCGGACCCAGGCCGCTCGATCTTCGGGATCGGCATCGGCGACCCATTCGACCAGTCTGCCGACCCGCTCAGTACGACCTTCATCGGGCGCTACGCGCGCTCTCCCGTGTTGATCCCAGTGATCGGCCCCGGCGGGATTCCGGTGAACGTCGCGCTGCCCCGCGAAATCGTGCAGCTGAAGGGTGCGGAGGGGGAGGTGCGCGTTCGCACACTGATGCAGCCGCGCCTAATGACTCTCGGCGGAGAGGAGCACGAGTTCACGGCGGGCCTGAACGTTCCGGTTCCCACTGCGGCCACCGCCTCGGCGGCAGGGGATGGGACCACGGACGACCCGCTGACGACGCGCGTGAACGTCGAGCGGCAAGACGTAGGAATCCGGCTGCGCGTGAAGCCGGTGGTCGGCGAGGAAGGCGGCGTCCGCATCGACGTCGATCTCGAAGTCACGAACGTGCAGCCGAGCGCCGGCGGCTCGACCGCGGACATCGGCCCCGAGTTCGGGCGCCGAACTCTGCAGGCGCAAACGCGCGTCGATGACGGCGGCGTCGCCGTGCTCGGGATGCTACTCGAGCGTGGGAGTCAGACGTCGGAGACGGGCGCGCCGTGGCTGAAGGACGTGCCGCTGATCGGCAACCTGCTGAAGCAGTCGCTCGATCAAGAGGGCACGCGCCACCTCGTGTTGACGATTCAAGCCCGCATCCTGCGCAGCGCCGACGAGCGCCTCGCCGACACGATTCGGCTGCGCACCGCGCACGAGCGCGCGCTCGCGCGCACCGGCACCCTCGCCGTGGACGGCAGCGCCTGGGCGCTGCGGATCGCGACGCGCACGCGCCGGGACGACGCCGAGGCGCTCGCGGCATCCCTCGGCGAGATCGCGGGGCGCCGAGCGCGTGTGGTCGCCTGGAAGTGGGAGGGTGCGGAGCGCTTCGACGTCGTGCTCGCAGGCTTTGCGCGCGTGCTCGATGCCGCGGCTGCGTTGCCCGCACTCGACGCGCTCGGTTGGAACGGCGAGCTGATCGCGGTACCGGCCGCAGAAAAAGCGAACGATTAGGCTCGCGCTGCCGTGCTCTGCGCGTTCGCGCGCAGCGGCGCGCGCTGCTCGGAAGGCAGCGCGCCGCGCGCGAGCGAACCGCCTACGCGGCCCATCTCGTCCACCCACACGCTCGCAGCACCCAGCGCGTCGAGCCATGCGCCGCCTCCCTCGCCGCGCAGCATCGCGCTGGTGGTGAGCGTGCCTGCAACGAGACAGGCATCCGCCGCGACGCTGACGGACGCGAGGCCGCGCACCGGCCAACCCGTGCGCGGATCGAGGATGTGCCCGTAGCGCACGCCATCGACGACCATGCAGCGCTCGTAGTCGCCGCTGGTCGCGACTCCGCCGCTCGAGAGCGCGAGGTATAGGAGGGCTCGCTCGGGCGCACGTGGATCGCGCACGCCGATTCGCCACGGGCGCCCATCCGGGTGCGGTCCGACGACGGCGAGGTCGCCGCCGAGATCGATGAGGCCGTGGCGCACACCGAGCTCGCGGCACTTCGCGGCGGCGAGATCGGCGGCGTACTCCTTTACGTAGCCGCCGAAGTCGATCTGCATCCCAGCGATCGGCAGCGCGATCCGCGGCGCAAGCCACGCAACTTTTTCCCAGCCGATCAGCGGCAGGAGCGCGTCGATCTCAGCGCGGGACGGCACGCGGCCGGCTTTCAGGTTCCACGCGCGCCGCAGAATTCCGGACGTGACATCGAAGCGGCCGCCGCTCTCCCGCCACGCGGTGCCGGCATAATCGAGCAGGCGCGCCGTCTCCAGATCCACCTCGACGCCGGTGGCGTCGCCGGACGACTCGTTGATGCGCGTCGCCAGCGAGTCCGCGCGATAGCGCGAGTACTTCGCCTCGAGCCGCGCGACTTCCGCCTGCGCAGCGCGTGCGGCCAGCTCCGCGTTCGCGCCATACAGCCGCAGCTCGCAGGGGCTGCCCATCGCCTTGAAACGAACTGAGTGCATTGCCGCTGCGCCGCCTAGCTGCCGGGCCTTGCCCGACAACAAGCTCAGAACCCCGTCTTCAGCGTCACCATCATCACGCTGAAATCGACCAGCGCGGGGTTCTCGGTGCCGACTTTGCTGAGCGCGAATTCGCCGCCGCTTTGGTAGTGCTCGTATTGCAGACCGATTCGCGCGTGGGGCAGTTTGATCAGCTCGGCGACGTTCACGTCCGCTCGCAGCTTGAACGCGATCGCGCCGTAGGGCGAGAGCCGATAGTCGCTACTCGCGTCTTGTGCTGCCGTGAGCCCGGCCGCGAAGTAGGGCGCATAGAAGTCTGCCGAGCTCTGGCTGTAATAACGCACCGAGGGCGCGAGCGTGAACAGCCGGAAGAGCTCCTGATGCCACCCCAGCTCGACCGTGTTGGCGAGCAGGCCCCACGTGTCCCAGTTGAGCTGGTAATCGGCATGGAACGAGCCGTGTGCGCGTTCGATGTGACGGCGATAGCGCGTGAGCCACGCCACCTGCGTGCGGGTGCCGGGCCGGCGATCGACGAGGTTCACGCCACCCGACGACACCAGCTTGTACGGGTCGGCGAGGAAGCCGTCGGCGTACAGCAGCACGATCGACGTCTGCGCCACCGAGACGCGGTCGATGACTTGGCCGAGGCCCATCGAGAACGAGCCCGACTTCTTCTTGTGCTTGACGGGGCTCGGCGTGAACGACGTCGCCCTCGGGTCGCTCTCGTCGGTCGAGAAGCTGACACCCCACGAGAAGGTGCTCGCCTTCTCGTTGAAATCCTTCTCGCGTCCGAAGCCGAAATTGATCGACGTGTAGTCGTCTTCGAGCGAAGCGCCGCCGGTGAGCGACGTACGCGACTTTTCGCCGACGAACGTCACGGAGCCGAGGAAATCGGTGCGCGCATCCACGATGCTCGCGCCGGTCATTACGACCACCGGGTCGCCCGCGAGGTTCGGCTCGATCAGCCAGGGCGACGCGCCGGTCATCTTCTCGTACGCGACGTCGAAGCCGAGCGAGATGTGCGAGCCGATCGGCGCGTCGAGCCTGAACTGGTGCGTGTCGATGTCGTAGCGCTGGCGGCTACCCGCGCTCACCTTGCTCGCCGCGATGCTGCCTTCGGAGTACATCGAGTACCCGTACTGGAGCGACCAACCGTTTTCCTGCGACTGCGCCGTCGCGCGCTCTGCGAGCCCCGGGATCAGCGCCAACGCGCTGGTCGTGAGTACTGCGAGCGTGCCGCGCCCACGGCGGGCTTCGCGTACCGCGTTGCGCCGCTCGGCACGACGTCGCGTGCGCGCCCTTCGCTGCTGCTTCTCGTGCATCGTTCCCCTCCGCCTCCGCCTAATTACAGCCGCAGCCGCCACCGCCGACGCCACCGCCCGGCATCGCGGCTTCCTTGCTGAAGTAAGTGTGGTTCTCCTGCGTCGCGGCCAGGTCGTCCACTTCCCACGCCATGTCCGGGCGAGCCAGCAGGTTGCGTTCCCAGGGCTCGACGTGCTGACAGGCGCTCGCGCCCGCGCACGCGGCCAATAGCAATGCGAGCTTCAAGCCTTGCATGTTCAGCCCTTCTTCTTGGCGAGCAGCTTCTCGATCTGCGCGCGAATCTCGTCCATGTCGCCATTCCGGAAGCCCCGGTGGACGAGGCGCACGATGCCGTTCTGATCGATCAGATAGGTCGTCGGCATCGTCTCGAGCCCGAAGCGCTTGGGCAGCATGCCGGTCGGGTCGCTCGCGTTCGGATACGTGACCGGCCGGCGCTCGAGTGCGCGGCGCGCATCTTCGAGTTTCTTGTCGACGTTCACGCCGAGCACGACGAACTGATCGGCGGGGAATTCCTTCGAGAGCTTCTCGAGCTGCGGCATCGCGGCGTTGCACGGCGCGCACCACGACGCCCAGAAATCGACGAGCACGACCTTGCCGCGCAGCTCGTGAAGCACGACCTCGGCGTCGCCCGACACGGAGCGCGCCTGAAAGTCGGGCGCCCGGTCGCCTTCCTCGAGGCCGAGGCTTGTGTTGGCAGCGAGCAGCAAGGCGAGGGGCAGAAGCGCGCGAAACGAGAGTCGTCGCATGAGTTTTCTCCGCCGGGGTTGGCTACGCATCGGCTGGCCCGCATGTGAACGTGTGAGCGGGCTCACTTCGACGCACTGCGCAGCGCTTGCGTCAGGCTCGCTTGCGTGAGCAGCTCGGGGAGCACCTGCGGATCGCCGGGCGCCGTGGGCGAGTACACGAGATACAGCGGCACTCCCGCCTTGCCGTGGCGCGCGAGCTCTCGGCGGATCGCTTCGTCGCGCTGCGTCCAATCGCCGCGCAGCACCGCGTAGTCGCCGCCCTCGAGCAGCGCGCGGGTCTCATCGGTGCCGATTGCCATGCGCTCGTTCAGCTTGCAGGTGAGGCACCAGTCGGCGGTGAAGTAGGCGAACACGGGCTTTCCAGCAGCGAGGGCCTGCTCGATCGCGAGTGGGCTCCAGGCGTCGCCGTGAGCGGTGGCGCGCTCCGCGGTCGCTGCTTTGGCGGAGCCGCGCAGATTCGTCACGCGTACGAGGTTCGAACCGCCGAACAGCAGCGCCGCGATCGCGAGGGCCGCGCCCGCACCGGCGAAGCGCGCGCCCGCCAGCTGCATGCGGCCGTAGACCCAGGCGATGAACGAGCCCGCCAGTAACAAGCCGAGTAGGCCCGCGACGGAGTCCGCGCCAGCGCTGCGGCCGACGATCCAAAGCAGCCACACCACGGTCGCGAGCAGCGCGAAGCCGAGGCCACTCCTCAGCGTCCCCATCCAAGAGCCCGAGCGCGGCAGGAAGCGCCCGAGCTTCGGGAACGCACTGATCGCGACGAACGGAGAGGCGAGGCCGACGCCGATCGCGAGGAAGACGGCGCAGATCACCCATGCGGGGCTCGCGAAGGCGAAGCCGATCGCGGTGCCGAGGAATGGCGCGGAGCAGGGCGTCGCGAGCGCGACCGCGAGCAGACCCTCGAAGAACGAGCGCCGCGCGCCTGGGGCTTTTGCACCGAGCTCGGCAAGTGCGCCCGGCTGGAAACCGATCTCGAACACGCCAAACAAGTTGAGCGCGAAGCCCGTGAGCAGCGCCGAGATTGCGGCGACGTACACCGGCTCTTGGAACTGGAAGCCCCAGCCGACCGCGTGCCCCGCGCCTCTCATCGCAAGGGCCGCGCTCGCAAGCGCGAGCATCGAGAGCAAAATGCCGCCCGCATAGGCAACGCCGTGATGAAGCGCTGCGCGGCGGCTCTGGCCCGCGAGCTCGCCGATTGCGAACACCTTGAGCGCGAGCACCGGCAGCACGCACGGCATCAGGTTCAAGATCAGGCCGCCGAGCAGCGCGAGGCCGAGCATCGTGAGCAATCCGCGCGCGCTCAGCGTGGGCGTTGAGGCTGCGGGTGCGAGCGGCGGGGTGCTCGCAGTCATTACGGCGCCGACGCTGGCGCCGGCTACGGCGGCACCCGGTGTTCCGCCTGCGAGCGGCGCATCGATCTCGAGCGCGTAGACGACGCCGTCCGCGCCCTCGATCCGTGCAACACCCCGGATGCGTTCGCCGAGCGCGCCTGCGTCGCTGCGCAGCGACACGGCGAGCTCGCCGCCGGAGGTACCGGATGCGACTTCGCGGACGAGGCCCGCAGCCTCGGGATCGGAGAAGAACGCCGGGCCCGCGGCCGGCGCGGCCAGCGCACGGCAGGGGGCATCGCCCGCGCAGGGTGCGAACACGAGCGTCGCCTCGCGCGAATCCGCGCCGCGCTGCGCACGCACGATCGCACCGAAGGCCGGCGCTTCGACGGGGCGCGCGCGGTCGTGCGCCGCGAACAGCGCGATCGCTTCGGCGCGCTCGGAAGCGTTCACGACGAGGGGCGACGCGAGCGAGAGATCGGCGGGGATGCAGGAAGCGCGGCAGACCAGCAAGGAGACGTCGGCGCCTAATCGCTCTGCGCCGAGCGCGGGCTCCAGCCAGCTCGTCAGCATCACGTCCCCGTCGTACCCGAACGTGACGAGCTCGCCCTCCGCTTCCTCGAAGGCTTGCGGCGCGGGCCAGGCGAGCGCGCTCGCATCCGCGTCGCGCCACGCCACGGACGTCGCGATGCCGGAGTCGCCCGGGTTCTTCCAATACAGGTGCCAGCCCGGGTCGAGCCGGAACTGCACGCCGGCCCAAATGCGCTCGCCATCTCGCGCGCTCGGGTGCACGACGATTCGCGCCTCGACGCGCGGATCGCCCGCGTCGTCGGCGCCGGCGACCCAGTCGCCCGCAGCGAGCGCGGCGCCTGATAACCAGGGAAGGGCGGCTACCGCCAAGAGCGCAGCCAAGCTCGATCGATTCCACCGCTGCATCGCCCCGCTCGCTCCTCGGGCGCGGGCTTCTCCCAGCAGCGGGATCCCAGCAAAACGCGCCGGCGTTACTCGTCGGCTGCGCACGGGGGGTGACTTGTGACCTAAGTCGCGGAGAAACACCGGCAGCAAGCACGCAGCGGACCGCTTGGTGTGTGAGAAACGTCACATTGGGTCCTAAGTACCCCGCCGAAACAGCTCCTCGGGTTTCCACTCGACCTCGCGGGAGTTCCAACATGCGAATCTGTCCCCGCCGCATCGGCCTGATCGCTGCCCTCGCCATCACCATGGCGCCGGCAGCTTGGGCTGGGCCGCGCGAGCAAGCGCGCCGCATGCACGATCGGTTGGCGGGCGTGCCGCCCTCCGAAGCCGTGCTCACGGCCATGGCCCTGCAAATTCAGAACGGCGACTCCATCGGCGCGGCCTACGTCGCCATGCAGAACCCCGAGTTCTACCGGGTGGTGCTCAAGAACTGGGTCTCGCCCTGGACGAACGTCGATCGCACCGTCCACGCGCCGCTGAACGACTACAGCGCCACCGTGATCGGCTTGATTCGCGATGAGCGGCCATTCACGGAGGTGCTCACCGCCGACGTCGTGTACGTCGGCGCGAATGGGGTCGTCGGGCCGGCCTACTCGCACACCGACAACCAGCACTACGCCGCGCTCGAGGCGCAGCGCATCGACCTCGGCGACCCGGGGCAGCTCGTGCCCGTTGCGCAGTCCTCGCTGCCGGGTTCGCAAGTCGCCGCCAACGATGCGGCGGGCGTGCTGACGACGCGCGCCTTTGGCGAGGCGTTCTTCAGCGCCGGCACGAACCGGCGCGCGTGGCGCTTCACCGGCCTCAACTTCCTGTGCCGCGACATGGAGCAGCTGCACGACATCACGCGCCCGGTGGACCGCATCCGCCAAGACGTGACGCGCAGCCCAGGTGGCGACAGCCAGATTTTCCATAACACCTGCGCTGGCTGTCACACGGGCATGGATCCGATGACCGGCGCCTTCGCCTACTTCAGTTGGGACGAGACGCAGATGCGCGTCGTGCACACGCCCGGCCAAGTGCAGCCCAAATACCGGATCAACTCCAGCGTGTTCCCCTACGGCTACGTCACGATCGACAATCGCTGGGACAATTATTGGCGAGAGGGCGCGCACGCCAACCTGACGTGGCGCGGCCCGAACTCCGGCGGCTTCGGCCCCAAGACGATGGGTGAAGAGGTCGCCGCGAGCCGAGCCTTCTCTGTCTGCCAGGTAGAGAAGGCTTTCCAGCAGGTCTGCTTCCGAGCGCCGAACGATCAGGCGGACTCGGACGAGATCGAACGAATTTCAGACGTGTTCGAAGCCAACGGTCACTCGATGAAGCGTGTCTTCGCCGAAGTTGCCGCTTGGTGCATGGGGAGCTGAGCAATGACCAGCATGCCCAAGAGGCTCTCGATTCGGTTGCATGATCTCGCGTTGCTACTCGCCGCAGCGTCGCTCGCGACGGCGTGCGGCAGCTACTCGGGTGACGAGCCCGCAGGCGCCGGGCCGCCTGCACCTCCGCCGAGCGGCGGCAGCGGCGGCCCGACGGACGCCGAGCTCGAGGCGGCGTTTCAGACGACGGTCTGGCCGATCCTCAACAACCCGGCGTATCCGTGCGTGGATTGTCACGTCGCGGGCGGGAGCGCAGCCCCTGCGGTCGCGGACCCGGACGTGACGCGCGCATTCCGCGCGGTCTGGGACAACGGCAAGGTCAACCTCACGACGCCAGCGAACTCGCGCATCGTGCGGCGGCTCTCGCCGGACCAGCATCACTGCTGGAGCAACAACTGCGCCGCGGATGCCGTGGTCATGGAGACGGCCGTCCAGCAGTGGGCCGCGCTCGTGAACTGGGGCGGCGGCAGCGGCGGATCCGGCGGCGGTGGCGGCACGCCGGTCACCGGTCTCGTGAGCACGGATGTCACGCTGGCCGACGGCTTCGAAGACCAAGGCCAAGATCGCGATCAGACCGGCGCAATCGCTTACTGGGATTTCAAGCTCGGCACCGGTCTCGTCGCACCCGACGTCAGTGGTGTGGCGCCCGCGATCGATCTCACCCTGAACGGCGCGACCTGGCTCTCGAGCTACGGCCTCGCCTTCGAGACGGGCCTCGCGGTCGCACCGGCTGCCACGAGCCGCAAGCTCTACGACCGCATCGCGGATTCGCAGACCGGCACGCAGCAGTACTCGATCGAGGCGTGGGTCACGCCGGCGAACACGACGCAGGGCGATCCGAACCCTGCGCGCATCGTCAACTACTCGCCGAACTTCTCACTGCGGCAGCGCCTCTACAGTTATCAGGCGCAACAGACCTCGGTGAACCCGCAGGGCGGTGGCGTGCACGAGACGAACGCGGCCTACCAGAACCTGCAGGCGCGGGTGCAACACGTGGTCGTCACCTACGACCGCTATCGCGGCCGGCGCATCTACGTCGATGCGGTCGACACGGCGGTTTTGCCGGCTGACTACGACGACTTCGCGCCCGAGGCGCTCTGGAACTGGAACCCGGGCTTCAACTTCACGCTCGGCAACTCGGCGAACGGCGATCGTCAGTGGGAAGGCCAGATTCGTCTGCTTTCGATCTACGACCGCGTGATGCCGCAGACGCAGATTCAGCAGAACTACGACGCGGGCGTCGGTAAGCGCGTGCTGCTGCGCTTCGACGTGAGCCAATGGGCGGGCGCCGGCGCCTACCTCGAGTTCCTGGTGATCGAGCTCGACAACTTCTCGTATCTGTTCTGCACCCCGGCGCTGGTCTCGAACTCGTTCAACACCACCGTGGGTGGCCTGCGCATCATGGTGAACGGGCAGACCTCGGTGACGGGTCAGGCCTTCACGAACGTGAACCGTGTCGTGAGCCAGAACCGCGAACCGCTCTCCTCGCTGTGCTCGATCATCCCCAAGGATCTCGGCCCGGCGCTGGACGTGTTCACGGTCGACTTCGAATACCTCGCGGGTTATCAGGACCCGGAGGCCCCGCCGGTCACGCCGCTGCTGCCCCCGCGCCAGTTCGGCGCCGCGCTGCCGGGGCTCGGCCTGCGCGACTTCGCACGCGTGAACGCCGCGATGGCCGCGGTGACGGGAGTCGACGCGCTCACGCCCTCGGTGAACTCGACCTACCTGTCGCTCACGCAGCAAATGCCGCCGACGTACGATCTGCGGACCTTCGCCTCGGCCCAACAAGTGGCGATCACGAAGCTCTCGCTCGAGTACTGCGACGCGCTGGTCGAGTCGCCGAGCCTGCGAGCCGCCTTCTTCGGGCCGACCTTCGACTTCAGCTCGCCCCCGCTCACGGCGTTTGCGAACCAGACGGATCGCGACGCAGTGTCGCAGGCGATCACCGACCACGCGGTGGGTGTGAACCTGGGCGACCAACCGAGCATGGTCGACATGCAGCCGGTCCTCGACCAGCTGATCACGGACCTGACGGCGGGCTGCAACACGACCCCGTGCGATGCGACGCGCACTCGCACGGTGGTGAAAGCGATGTGCACGGCCGCGATTGCGAGCGCCGCGGCATCGGTCCACTAGGAGCAAGCGCATGAGCTACTCACGACGCTTCCGAGAGAGTCTGCCGAGCGAGCGACCGCTGCGGCATCCCGACCACAAGCGCCCGAAGACCCGGCGCGAGTTCCTCGCGCAGGGCTTCATGACCGGCGCCGCGATGGTGATGGTGCCGACCATGGCGAGCATGCTGAAGGCCACGCGAGCGAACGCGCAGGCCGCGCTGTGCGGCGTCGGCGCGACGGCGAACCGCATCCCGTTCCTGTGCTTCGACCTGGCGGGCGGCGCCAACATCGCGGGCTCGAACGTGATGGTCGGCGGCGTGGGTGGGCAGCTCGATTTCCTGCCGCCCGATGGCTACACGAAGCTCGGCATCCCGACGACGATGGCGCCGACCGTGGCCGTGCTGGGCACGCCCAACGTGGAGTTCGGGCTCGCGTTCCATCCGGACAGCGCGTTCCTGCGCGGGATGCTGAGTCGCACCACGGTGACGACGCGCGCGAACGTGAACGGCGTCGTGTTCTGCGCGCGCTCCGAGAACGACACCAGTAACAACCCGCACAACCCCATGTACGGAGTCAATCGGGCGGGCGCGGACGGCGCGCTCGTCACGCTGATTGGCAGCGAGCCGTCCGAGTCGGGCGGTAACTCGGTGGCACCGATGAGCATGATCGACCCCGCCGAGCGTCCGGTGAAGGTGGACAGCCCCGGGGACGTGACCGGCCTCGTCGATACGGGCCGTCTCGTTCAGCTGCTCTCGCCGCAGGACGCCGCGAGCGTGATGACCGCGGTCGAGATGATCAGTGAGGCCAAGCTCCAGCGCATGAGCGAGGACCTGATCGTCGAGCAGCTCGTGCGCTGCGGCTACGCGGAGAGCAGCTACCTGGTGAGCACGTTCGGAAACCCCGCCTTGCTCGATCCACTCCAGGATCCGGACTTGCTCGCGATCATCTCGGCGAACGAGATCAACAACAACGGCAAGCTGCGCAAGGTCGCGTCCGCCATGAAGATGGTCGTGAACGGCTTCGCGGGCGCGGGCACCGTCGAAGGCGGTGGCTACGACTACCACGATGGTACGCGCGCGACCGGCGAAGTTCGCGACGAGGAGGCCGGCAACCAGATTGGCGCCGCTCTCGAGTACGCGGCACGCCGCGGGCAGCAGCTGATCATCTACGTGTTCAGCGATGGCGCGCTCGACAGCGACAACACGCTCGACAACTCGACCGCGGGCCGCGGCAAGGGCAACTGGCGCGGCGACAATCAGAGCACCGCGGCGGTGTTCATGCTGGTGTACGACCCGGCGGGTCGGCCGGCGCTCACGCAGCCCGGTGCGCAGATTGGCTACTACCGCGCGAGCGGCGACGTCGAGACGAACGCGTCGCGCATCAGCAACAACGTGCAGCTGCTCGCCGAGTCGATCGTGCTGAATTTCATGGCGCTGCACGACGATGTCGGCCGCTTCGCGTCGGCGCTGCCGACGCACGGGCTGGGGTCCGGAGCGCAACTCGATGCCCTCATCGGCTTCGCGCCGATTCGTCCGACGCCTCCGTAAGCGCTACGCGCTTACGATCGGCTCGTGCCGGTCAGGTGGGCCCAGCTCGTCTCTTCCTGTTTTACTTCGCTCGGCTCCGAAGACTGCGCCTCGCTGCGCGCTTCGCTTGCGGCCTCGGGGTCGCGTATCGAGGGGATTCGTCAGCGAGGTCGTTCTCGCTTGGCGAGATGACGGCGGCAAGGCTTGGGGGGTTCACGTCAGCTTGGGCAGCACTTCGGTGGTGAAGAGGTCGAAGGTGCGCTCGCTCAATGGCGCGAGCATTAGGTAGTCGAGGAACATTTCGCTTTGTAGGCGCTGGATTTGGTCGAGCACTCTCGCGGGGCTGCCGTGGAGGATGACGTCGTTCAGGTAGTGGTCGGTGGGGTCGAGCTCAGCGCCGTCGCTGCGGAACGCGTTCATCGTCTTGGTCTTCACGTACGAGCCCGTCGTCCAGCGTGCGCCGCGGCGGGCGACTTCCTCGGCTTCGGCGTCGGTCGGCGCGATCGCGATCAGGCGCGCCATCGGCAGTGAGCGGCCGGCGAACGCGAAGCCGTGCTGCTCGAGCGCGCTGCGATACGCCTCGCGTTTGCGCGCGATCTCCGCGTGCGTCGAGTGCGGGTCCATCAGGATCGAGTGCCCGCGCGAGGCCGCCCACGCGATCGCGTCGGGCGAAGTCGCCGCGACCCAGGTCGGCGGATGCGGCTGCTGAAGCGGCTTCGGCAGCACCTCGACGCCATCGAAGTGGTGGAACTTCCCCGAGAAGTGGAGCCGCTCGCTCTGCCACGCGGCGAGCACCACTTCGACCGCTTCGCGAAAGCGCTCCGAGCTCTCTGCGGGATCGACACCGAAAGTCGCGAACTCGGTGGCGTCGAAGCCGCGGCCCGCGCCCCAGTTCACGCGTCCGCCCGAGAGTACGTCCAGCAACGCGACCTCTTCGGCGATGCGCAGCGGGTGGTAGAACGCCGCCAGCGTGACGGCGGTGCCGATGCGCAGCCGCTGGGTGCGCGCGGCGATGTGGGCCGCCATCACGTGAACCGAAGGGCACACGCTGTATCCCGTGAAGTGGTGTTCCGCGAGCCAGACCGCGTCGTAGCCCGCGTGCTCCATCACGTCGATGCGCCTTAGCGCGCGCGCGTAGACGGCGGGCAGCGGCAGCTTGCGATCGGGCCACGAGAAGAACTGGAGCAAGCCGACCTTCATGGCGCCCGAGTCTGCCCCATCTAGGAGGGTGCCGCGGCAGCTGCGGTCTCTCGACCTGCCTTGGCGGCCCCCCCGGAGTCTTTGGAGCGACCCGAGCAAAAACGCGAACCTCGGCGAACCGGGACGGCCACCGCGCCGCGAGTTCCCTAC
>JANNKN010000597.1:0-10503 GCA_031396315.1 Deltaproteobacteria bacterium | reverse complement strand
TCGCACATCGCCCACATCGGCGTCGAGCTCACGGATTCGCCGTACGTCGTCGCGAACATGCGCATCATGACGCGCATGGGCAAAGCCGTGCTCGACGTGCTCGGCGAGAACGGCGCGTTCGTGCCGTGCCTGCACAGCGTGGGCGCGCCGCTCGCGCCCGGGCAGCGCGACGTCGCCTGGCCGTGCAACGCCGATAACAAGTACATCGTGCACTTCCCGGAGTCGCGCGAGATCTGGAGCTACGGCTCGGGCTACGGCGGCAACGCGCTGCTCGGCAAGAAGTGCTTCGCGCTGCGCATCGCCTCGACGATGGCGCGCGACGAAGGCTGGATGGCCGAGCACATGCTCATCCTGAAGCTGACCTCGCCCGCGAACGAAGTGAAGTTCGTCGCGGCCGCGTTCCCGAGCGCCTGTGGCAAGACGAACCTCGCCATGCTCGCGCCCACGATCTCGGGCTGGAAAGTCGAGACGGTCGGCGACGACATCGCGTGGATGAAATTCGGCGCCGACGGCCAGCTCTACGCGATCAACCCCGAAGCGGGCTTCTTCGGCGTCGCGCCGGGTACCAGCATGGTGTCGAACCCGAACGCGATGCGTGGGCTCTACGCCAACGTGATCTTCACCAACGTCGCGAAGACCGACGACGACGACATCTGGTGGGAGGGAATGGGAACGAAGCCCACCCACCTGATCGACTGGCAGGGCAAGGACTGGGCGCCGGACTCGAAGACGCCGTCGGCGCATCCGAACGCGCGCTTCACGGCGCCCGCGCACCAATGCCCGGTGATCGCGAAGGAATGGCAGGACCCGAACGGCGTGCCGATCAGCGCGATCCTGTTCGGTGGCCGACGCGCGACGGTGGTGCCGCTCGTGCACGAAGCGCGCGACTGGCAGCACGGCACGTTCCTCGGCTCGATCATCTCGAGCGAGACGACCGCGGCAGCGGCCGGCAAAGTCGGCGCGCTGCGCCGCGATCCGATGGCCATGCTTCCCTTCTGCGGATACAACATGGCCGATTATTGGGCGCACTGGCTGAAGATGGGCACGCGCGCCGGCGCGAAGATGCCGCGCGTTTATTATGTGAACTGGTTCCGCAAGAACGCCGCGGGCGAGTTCCTCTGGCCGGGCTTCGGCGACAACAGCCGCGTACTGAAGTGGGTATTCGAGCGCTGCGCCGGCAAGGCCGACGGCGTCGAGACGCCGATCGGCGTCGTGCCGAAGCCGAGCGACATCGACGTGTCGGGGCTCGCGCTCGATGATGAGGACGTGTCCGAGCTGCTCGCCGTGGATCGCGAGGGCTGGGCGAACGAGGTGCCGCTGATTCGCGAGTACTACGCGACGTTCGGCGTGAAGATTCCGGCGGCGCTGGTGGGCGAGCTCGATGCGCTCGAGAAGCGGTTGAAGGCGCGCTAGCTCCGCGCGGGTTGCCGCGCAATCAATCGCGCTCGCCGCCCAGCCGTCGGATGAGCCGATGCATGAACTCGAGCCCCTGCTCGAACGCGGCCACCGCGATGCGCTCGTCGGCTCCGTGAGAGCGCACGTCGTCCACGTCGAAGTAGATGCCCGATACGCCATAGGTCGCGATGCCCGCGCTGCGCAGGTGCGCACCGTCGGTGGTCCAGGGGTCCATCACCGGCAGCACCGGAACGCCCGGCCACAGGCTCTCCGTGACTGCCTCGACCGCGGCGAATAACTCGGGCTCGAGTGGCGACGCGGGCGCGATCAGCGGCTCCGCGGTCGCGCGGACATGCACCGCCCCGTCGTCGATGCGTGCGACGAGCGCGGCGCGTACGGCCGCAGGCTCGGCGCCCGGCAAGAGCCGACACTGAAGCGTCGCCGTAGCGCGCTGCGGCAGCGCGTTCTCGGCGTGCCCCGCCGCGAGCAGCGTCGGCGTGCACAGCGTGCGGAGCGCTGCGTTGTAGAACGGAATCGCAGACAGCGTCTCCATCGCGACGGGGTCCGGCGGATCGGCGATCACACCACGGAACGCAGCCGCGAGGGCGCCGGACTCCAGCGCGGCGAGGCGCTCGAAGTACGCGCGTGTCGTCTCGCTGAGCGCGGCAGGAAACGCGAACCCGTCCAAGCGCACGAGCGCCTGGGCAAGACGAAAGATGGCGTTCTCGCGGGGCGGCAGCGCGCTGTGACCGCCGGGGTTCGTGACGGTGAGCTCGTAGCTGAGATAAATCTTCTCGCTGGTCTGTACCGGCATGCGTACGAGGCGGCCGTGCTCTTGCTGGAGTCCGCCCGCGTCCGTGTTCACCGCGTAGGCCGCATCGATCCGCGCGCGCTCGTGATCGAGCAGCCACGCGACTCCGTTCTCGTCGCCCGTCTCCTCATCGGCGGTGAGCGCGAGGATCAGGTCGCGCGCAGGCACGAAGCCCTCGCGCTTTGCGCGCGCGAATCCGACGACGAGGTTCACGACCTCGCCCTTGATGTCGAGCGTGCCGCGGCCGTACAGGAAGCCGTCCTGCTCGGTGAGACGGAACGGATCGACGGTCCAGTCCGCGAGATCCGCCGCCACGACGTCGAGATGGGAGACGAACAGGATCGGCCGCTGCGCGGGCGCGGCCGACACGTTGCTGCGCAACCGGACGACGAGGTTCGAGCGCTCCGCGCGCGGCCCGCCGATCCACAGGTCCTCGTCGCGGAAGCCGGCCTCGCGCAGGTGCGCGGCGAGCAGCGCGACGGCTGGAGCGGTGCTGCCCGTCGGCGTCGTGTCGATCGCGACGAGCCTCGCGAGCAGCTGCTTCGCCTCTGCCTCGACGGCGGGCGGCGAAGCCGGCGCTTTGGCCCGTGCGCCGGCAGCGGCGAGCACGACGGCGAGGGCCACCCCGAGGAGCGATGCCGAGCGGGCTCGCCGCGCGCGCCGAGGATGCGATGTCATCCCGCGAGTCTACGAGCCATGCCGGGCTCGCGCGCGACCTTGCAGGCGAGCCGCTAGGCCGCGCGCCGTCCCCACGCTGCGAAGCCGCTGCTCCAGCGCGCGAGCGGCGTCGCGCACCACGCACGATCGAGCCACGACAGCGCGCGGATCGGGAACGTGGGGCCGCGCCGGATCACGTAACAAATCGGGATCAGCGTGAGGTCGACGTGGCGTACGGTGACGCCTTCGAGCCCGGCCGTTTGCAGCTGACCCGAAAGTTCGCCCGGATCGAGCTCGCGCTCGTCGGGCGAGTGGTACTTGTGGTAGCCCGCGCCCATCACCACGCGGCCGATCGTGCGCAGGACGCCGTTCACGTTCGGATCTTGGGAAAAGAACAGACCGCCGGGCGCGAGGTGCTCGCGACACGCGCGCAGGAAACCGGGCAGCTCGGCTTCCGAGACGTGGTGCAGAAACGCGAGACACACGATCGTGTCGAAGCGCTCCTCCCAGGCTAAATCGCGGAACGACATGCAGCGGAACTCGACGTTGCGGACGCCGCTGAGTCTCTGCGCACGCTGCGCGACCGCGATCGCCTCGGGCGAGAGATCCACCGCGAGCACGGATTCCGCGTGCGGCGCGGCCAGCAGCTCGAACGCGCCGTCGCCGCAGCCCACCGATAACACTCTCCCGAGCCCGCGCGCGCCCGCGGCGTCGCGCAGCACGCGCAGATCGCGCTCCATGCGCAGCCGCCAGCCGCCCGCGTGGTAGTGCTGCTCGGCGTAGTAGCGCGCGAAAAAGGCCCGCTCGTCGGCCTCGGTGCGAGCTCGGTCGTCGCTCTCCATTTGCACTCGCCTCGCCTCCTGCGCGCCCATGCGTTGCCGGTCCGTCACAACTGCGGGCAGATTCGCGCCCCAGTGGGTAGCCCGCAGCGGCATAATGGCGACGTGAGCGCGCCCGTCCCTGAAATCTCGTTCGTGCTGCCCTGTCTGAACGAGGCGCGCACGGTCGTCGCCTGCATCCGCGAGATCCAGGCCTGCATCGCGGAGCACGCGCTCTCCGCCGAGATCATCGTTTCGGACAACGGCTCGGACGATGGCTCGCAGGCGCTCGCCGCTGCGGCGGGTGCTCGCGTCGTGATCGCCACCGAACGGGGCTACGGCGCGGCGCTGATGGCCGGTTTCGAGGCGGCGCGCGGGAAGTACCTCGTGATGGGCGACGCAGACCTGTCTTACGATTTCCGTGAATCGCCGCGTCTGATCGACAAGCTGCGCGAGGGCGCCGACCTCGCAATGGGCTCACGCTTCGCGGGCCGCATCGAGCCCGGTGCGATGCCGTTCCTACACCGCTACCTCGGCAACCCCGTGCTCTCGTTCCTCGGGCGCGGAATCTTCCGCGTACCCGTCTCGGACTTTCATTGCGGGCTGCGCGCGCTCACCAAGGACGCTTATCAGGCGATGCGCCTGCGCACGACGGGCATGGAGTTCGCGAGCGAGATCGTGGTGAAGGCGGGCGTGCGCCACATGCGCGTCGCCGAGGCGCCCGTCACGCTGCGGCCCGACGGTCGCGGGCGCCCGCCCCACCTGCAGACCTGGCGCGACGGCTGGCGCCATTTGCGCTTCCTGCTCACGCTCTCACCGCGCTGGACGCTGATGTTTCCCGGGGCGCTGCTCACGATGGCTGGAGTTGCGCTGCTGCTGATCGGCTGGTTCGGCGGCGATGGGCCCGGCGGCTTCGCACGCGCGGTGAATCGCATGCTGATCGGCAGCCTGCTCGTGTCGGTGGGGTACGGCGCGGTCACGACGGCGTTCGCGATGCGAATTTTCGGGTTGATCGAGGAGCTCGGACCGCCCTCGCCGCGGCTCGAGCGCTCGTTCGCGTTTCTCACGCTCGAGCGCGGCATCACCGCCGGTGCGCTCACAGCGCTCGTCGGCAGCGCGCTGATGATCGGGCAGGCGTGGTCATGGTCGCAGGCGGGCTGGTCGCCGGCGGACGGCGCCGGTGTGTTGCGGCCGACGATCGTCGGCGCGACGCTGGTTGCGGTCGGCGTGCAGACCGTGCTCGCCTCGTTCGTCTACAGCATGTTCGGCATTCAGCGGCGCGACGGGGGCAGCGGCCGCACTCATTAGGCGGAGCGGGTCGCCTCGGCCTGCGCGAGCGCGCGACGCAGCCGTAGCGCGAGCAGCGCAACCCCGAGCGCCCAGAGCGTGAAGATGCCGGCGGCGAGCAGCGGCTTCGCGGGCTGTCCGGGCCAGCCGAGTGCGGTGCGCGGAAGCCAGAGATCCCAGTAGCTGGGATCCGCGGCGCGGCGAATTGCGGCGAACAGCGGCGCCGCGCGCCAGTCGAACACGAAGCCGAACGCGGGCTCCCAGAGCCCCCAGCCCTCCGCAACGAGCAGCCGGCCCCACGACACCGTGATCGAGAGTGCTTGCACGACGGCGCCGCAGGCCGCGAGCAGACCGAAGCTGACACTTGGCAGAGCGCCGCGGGCCGAGTCGAGCCAGGGGCCGAGCGGGAGCAGCAGGAAAACCAGCGCGGTGAACAGGTAGCGCGGGCCGGGGCACGAGAAGAGGCCCGTCCAGAGTTCGTACGTGGAGTAGAAGCCGAGGGTCGTCACGAACAGCGCGACGATCGTGACTGCCTCGGCGCGGTGGCGGCGAGCGAACGGCGCGAGCTGCCACGGCGCCAGTAACAAGAGCGGCGTATACAGGAAGACGCTCATGCCCGGGCTGACGAGAAAGCCGAGCAGCGCGACGCGCGGGTCGGCGCCGAGCGTGCTGCGCTCCGCGAGCTGAGGCGACTCGAGCCAGCTGCCCCATTTGAGCCAGTTCACCGCGACGTAGAACGCCGCCGACGCCGCCACCGGCAGCGCCGCCAGCGCCACTCCGCGCGCAAACGTCGCGAACCCCTGCTCCCGCCGCGCGCGCTCCGCCAGCACGAACAGCAGATAGCCGCCGAGCGCGAGCCCGTTGAGCGCGCCGGCTGCGCGCACGTTGAAGATCGCGGCCGCGCAGGCGCTGCCGAGCACGAGCTGGCGGCTCGCGCCGGATTCGCGGTAGCCGTGCCAGAAGAAAAATGCCGCGAGCGCGAGCAGCGCCTCGCTGCCGTGCTGGAGGAAGAGCGTCGCGACGAGCGCGGCGTGGGTGCAGAGAGCGAGCGCAAAGCTCGCGAGCAGCGCGGCGTGGCGGGACGCGCCGAGGCGGCGCTCGAACAGGAAGAACAGGCCCGCGAGCGCGCCGACGACGAGCGGCGGATAGAACAGCACGCTGAACGCCCCGGCGCCGACGAGCGGTTCGCCCACCCAGCTCTGCATGCCGAGCGGGCCCGCCAGCGTGCGGTGCGCGCCCATCCCGAGCCGCGCGGTGATTAGGCTCCCGAACGAGTAGAGCGGCGCGGCGAGCAGCGACTGCCCGACGACGTACTGGCTGTAGCTACGCACGTCGCGGCCGGGAAACGCCATGTGGACGCGCGTCGGTACCGCGAGCGTGCCGTCTTCGGCGATCGACTTCGTCTGGAAGTAGACGCCGAGCTCGTCGCTCGACATGAAGTGGCCGCGATGCAAGATCGCGAGCGCGGCGGCGAGCAGGAGTGCGAGCCGCAGCGCGATGCGGCGATCCTGCACGTCTGCCGCCACCTAACGCTTCGCCGCCGCGCCGAGGTATTGCGAAGAGGTGACGCCCATCGAGACGTAGATGCTGGTGAGCCCCTCCATGCCGACCTGCGCGGGCGTCACCCACTCGTCGGGCACGTAGATCAGTGCACCGCCGATGGGAATTGGCGCGGTGGGGATCAACACGGCGCGAAACGGCTTCCCGCCGATCTCGATCGGATCGGGCGACGAGAGCAGCCCGAGCACGCTGGCGCCGCCAGGCCCACCGAAGTGGCACCAGACCGGCCGCATCGAGCGCAGCCCTTCGGATTCGCGCCGCGAGAGCATCTGCACGAAGCGATCGATCGTGTCGTAGATGTTGCGCACGATCGGGATGCGCTGCATGAACGCGTCCACTGCGGCGTCGAGGCCGACCTGCATGCCCGCCTCGACGAGCGCACCGAGTAGCAGGATCGCACCGAGCATCAGCGCGATGCCGATCGCGTAGCCCGCGAGCACCGAGCCCGTGACGCGCAGCCCGAGCTGCCCGAGCACGCCGCCGAGCGCGCTCTCGGGGCCGAGCCACGACATCGCGAAACGGAACGTGAAGGAGAGGATCAGCAGCGTCGCGACGAGCGGGAGCGCGGCAATGCTGCCGGCCACGAACGTGCGCAGAAGGCGACGGAAGCGAGTGCGCATCGCGCGATTAGAGCACATCTCGCGGAGCCGAGGCCGCGATCCGCGGTACCCTGCGCGCCGCACGCCCATCCGAAGGAGTCCCATGCCGCTCTCGATGCACCAGGCCAGCGTCCCCATCTTTCTGCAGATGCTGAACGCCATGCTCGCCTGGCTCGACAAGGCCGAGGCCCACGCCAAGGCCAAGAAGTTCGAACCCAACAACTGGGTGACCACGCGCCTCACGCCGGACATGCTGCCCTTTTCGGCGCAGATCGGGATCGCGACCGACCACGTGAAGGGCGCCCTCGGGCGTCTCGCCGGCATCGAGATCCCGAAGTGGGCCGACGACGAGAAGACGCTCGACGATCTGCGCGCGCGCATTCGCAAGGCGATCGACTTCGCGCAGAGCGTCCAGCCCGCGCAGCTCGATGGCTCGGAGTCGCGCGAGATCACGCTGCCGACGCCGCGCGGACCGCTCAAGTTCAGCGGCGAGGCCTATCTGATGAGCTTCGCGCTGCCGAACTTTTTCTTTCACGTCACGATGGCGTATGCGCTGCTGCGCCACGGCGGCGTCGACATCGGCAAGATGGATTACCTCGGCGCTCCGCCGCGCTAGCGAGGCACGAACGCCAGTTAGAAGCGCTCGATGATCGTCGCCGTGCCCATGCCGCCGCCGGTGCACATCGCGACGAGTCCGGTGGTCTTGTTCGTGCGCTCGAGCTCGTCGAGCACGGTGCCGATCAACATCGCGCCGGTCGCGCCGATCGGGTGACCGAGCGCGATCGCGCCACCGTTCACGTTCACTTTCGCCGGGTCGGCGCCGGTGTCCTTGAAGAAGCGCAACACCACCGAAGCGAACGCCTCGTTCACCTCGAGCAGGTCGATGTCGCTCATCGTCATACCCGCTCGCTTCAGGCACTTGTTCGCCGCCGGGCCGGGCGCCGTCAGCATGATCAGCGGCTCTTCCGCCGCCACCGCGCTCATGCGGATGCGCGCGCGCGGCTTCAGGCCGTGCGCTCTCGCGTAGTCCGAGGACGCGAGCACCACTGCGCCAGCGCCGTCGACGACGCCCGAGCTGTTGCCCGCGTGGTGCACGTGGCGGAGGTTCACGCTCGGATACACCTGCTGGATCAGGTCGAGCATGTCCCTCTCGGACTGCTCGAACTTGAAGCCGATCATCTTCGGGAAGCTCGGCTCGAGCTTCGCGAGGACCTCCGCGGTCGTGCTCGGGCGCGGGTATTCCTCGTGGTCGAGGGCGACCGAGCCGTCCTCGTTCTTGATCGTCACGAGGCTCTTGTCGAAGCGCTTCGCCGCGAGCGCCGCAGCGGCGCGCTTCTGGCTCTCGAGGCCGACCGCGTCGCACTGCTCGCGCGTCCAGCCGTCGACCGATGCGATCAGGTCCGCGGAGAGGCCTTGCGGCACCTGCGGATGAAGGTCGAGCAGGTGCTTGTTGTTGGCGTGGAAGCCGTCGGTGCCGTTGCGCGCCGGACGGCTCATCGACTCGACGCCGCAGCCGATCACGAGCTCCTGATGACCCGCCGCGATGCCCATCGCCGCGAACGTCACCGCCTGCTGGCCCGAGCCGCAGAAGCGATTCAGCGTCACGCCGGGCACCGTGATCGGCCAGCCGGCGTCGAGCACCGCCATCCGGCCGATGTCGTGGGCGTGGTCGCCGGCGTGGGAGCCGTTGCCGCACACCACGTCGTCCACGTCCTTCGGATCGAAGCCCGCCTTCTTCTGCAGCGCGTCCAGCACCTGCGCGAGCACGCGCTGCGGATGCAGGTGCGCGAGAGCGCCCTTGCCTTGCTTGCCGACGCCTCGCGGTGAGCGAACGGCGTCGATGATCCAGGCTTCGCGGGGCATGTCGAGTTCTCCTGCGGGGTGCGGCGAGAGCGCCGGGAATCGCAAGGTGGCACCGCGAGACTCCTCACCGCCAGGGCCCACGAGTTGCCCATCCGCCGTGTGCGGTGAGAACATGCGCCTCATGTCCGCACCGCCGTCGATGCTCGCGCCCTACCGTGTCCTCGATCTCACCGATGCTCGCGCCGAGCTCGCGACGTTCGTGCTCGCGGGCCTCGGCGCGGACGTCATCAGAGTCGAGCCGCCGGGCGGCTCCGCGTCGCGGCGCGAGGCGCCGCTCGATCCCGCGCAGCCGGCTGCGCTCGCGAGCCTGCGCTTCCAGGCCTACAACGCGGGCAAGCGCAGCGTCGTGCTCGATCTCGACTCGCCACGTGGGCACGCCGACTTCCTCGCGCTCGTCGCGAGCGCCGACTTCGTGTTCGAGAACGCGGAGCCCGGCGCGATGGATGCGCGCGGGCTCGGTTTCCGCGCGCTGCGCGAGGCTCGGCCCGGCCTCGTGTACGTCGCGATCTCGCCGTTCGGACAGACCGGCCCGTACGCGCATCACCTTGCGACGGACCTGACGCTCTCCGCGATGGGCGGCGCGATGGCGCTGAACGGAGAGCCCGATCGCCGGCCGATTCGCATCACGGTTCCGCAGACGTGGCTGCACGCCGCGGTCGAGAGCGCGCTCGGCGCACTCGTCGCGCACCAGCGGAGCCTTCGGACGGGTGAAGCGCAGTTCGTGGACGTGTCGGTGCAGGCAGCGGTGTTCTGGACCGGCCTGAACGCGATGGTCGCCCATGCGATTCAGGGCAAGAACATCGAGCGCAACGGCACGGTGCTGCAGCTCAGCACGCTCGTGGTGCCGCTCGTCTATCCGTGCGCCGACGGCGAGGTCGTGCTGATCGCGACCAAGGCGACGCTCGTCGCGTTGATCCCGTGGATGATCGCTGCGGGCACGGTGACGCGCGCCTGGGCCGAGGCCGAAGACTGGGACTCGTACGAAGCGCGCATGCTGACGGGCGGCGTGCTCGTGCACACGATCGAGGCGATGCGTGCCGCCGTCACCGACTTCACGCGCAAGCACACCAAGGCGGAGCTGTTCGAGGGCGGCATCGCGCGCGGCGTGACTCTCGCGCCGGTGAACACCGCCGCCGACGTGCTGGCGCTCGAGCAGCTCGCGGCACGCGACTACTGGCGCACGTTCGCGCTGCCGAGCGGGCGCGAGCTGCGCGCGCCGGGGCCGTTCGTGAAGGCGACGCGCACAAAGGTCGCGTGGACGCGGCCGGCGCCCGGCATCGGCGAGCACACCGACGAGGTGTTAGGGGCGCTCGGGCGAGCCCCGCAGCTCGCGCGCCCGGCCCTCGCGGCGGCGCGCGTGAGCGGCATGCGAGCGCTGCCCGCAGTGCCCGCCGCGAAGCCGCGGCTTCCGCTCGAGGGCGTGAGAGTCGCGGACTTCTCCTGGATCGGCGTCGGCCCGATCACCGCGAAGGCGCTCGCCGACCACGGCGCAACTGTCGTGCACATCGAGACC
>JANNKN010000580.1:0-1401 GCA_031396315.1 Deltaproteobacteria bacterium | reverse complement strand
CGCCCTTCCCCGCCGCGAGCCCGTCCGCCTACACGACACACTTTCCTCCGCGCGCGCGCACCACGCGCTGCGCGCTCGCGAGCTCCGAGCAGCGTGCGAAGCGCGGCTGGGGAATGCCGTGGCGCGCCATGAAATCGCGCGCGAAGCCTTTGCTCGATTCGAGTCGCGCCGCCGCTGCCGACGGCCCGAACACCGCGAAGCCCGCTTCGCGCAGGCGATCCGAGACGCCCTGGGCGAGCGGATCCTCGGGGCCGATTACGACGAGCTCGATGCGCTGCGCGTGGGCCGCGGGATCAGCGCCGCGGAGTCGGTCGTGCTCACGCTCGGCAAGCACGTCGCGACGAGCGCCATCCCGTCGCTGCCCGGCGCCGCGAAAATCGCTTCGACGTGGGGGCTCTGCGCGAGTTTCCAGGCGAGCGCGTGCTCACGGCCGCCGGAACCCACGATCAGCACGCGCATTGCGTCTCGCCCCGCTCCGAGAGAAAACGAAGCGCGCAAGGTATCGACCTCGCACCCGCTCCGCGCCTGCTCGCGCGCGGCGCCGCTAGCGCGTGCTGGCAGCGACGAACTTCTGCACCGCAGGGTCCTGCGAGGCGCGCACTTCGTCGGGGGTGCCGAAGGCCGCGATCTTGCCTTCGTTCACCATCGCGATGCGGTCCGCCATGCGGAAGGCGGCGGCGAGATCGTGGGAGATGCAGAGCACCGTCACGCCGACCTTCTCGCGCATCTCGACGATCAAGTCGTTGATCGTGTCGGACATGATCGGGTCGAGGCCGGTGGTCGGCTCGTCCACGCAGAGCAGCTTCGGCTTGTGCGTGATCGCGCGCGCCAGTGCGACGCGTTTGCGCATGCCGCCGGAGAGCTGCGCCGGCATCAGCGACTCGACGTCGCGCATACCGACGTGCGCGAGGTTCTCGCGCACGCGCTCGGCGATCTCGTCCTCGGGCCGGCGCTGCACGTAGCGCAGGGCGAAGCCGACGTTCTCGCCGACCGTCATCGAATCGAACAGTGCCCCGAACTGGAAGAGCATGCCGACTTGCAGCATCAGCTCGCTCTGTTCCCGCCGCGTCAGCTGGTTCATCTCGTGGCCGAACAGCCGCACGCTGCCGCGTTCGTAGCCCTCGAGCCCGAGCAGGATGCGCAGCAGCGTCGATTTGCCGCAGCCGCTGCCGCCGATCACGACCGTGATCTCGCCGGGCCGCAGCGCGAGCGAGACGCCCTCGAGCACGCTGCGTTCGCCGAACTTTTTCCACACGTCATGGAGCGACGCGAGGGGCTCGGCGCGTCCGGGGTTCTCAGGAAATTTCGCGGCGGCAGACAAAGCGGGCGCAATCTACGCGCCCCAGCGTGCCTCGCCCAGCGCGCGCGAAAGTGGCCCTTTGGGGTCTGACCCCAAAGGGC
>JANNKN010000561.1:0-4845 GCA_031396315.1 Deltaproteobacteria bacterium | reverse complement strand
TGCTGGAGGCCTTCCCCCGAGAGCGTCGTACGGCCCGAGGTACCGCCCAGCAGGAATCCGCGCGTGCGCGAGTCGCCTGCAGCCCAGATCAGGTCGCCGACGCGCTGAAAGCCGAACATCGAATAGAAGATGTAGAACGGCAGCATGGGTAGGCCGTGATTCGCGTAGGAAGTGTCCGCTGCGATCCAAGACGAGAGCCCGCCTGCCTCGCAGATGCCCTCTTGCAGCATCTGTCCGGTCTTTTCTTCGCGGTAGTACGCAAAGGTGTCGGAATCGACGGGCTCGTAGAGCTGGCCCTGCGACGAGTAAATGCCGAGCTGGCGGAACAGACCCTCCATGCCGAACGTGCGCGATTCGTCGGGCACGATCGGCACCACGTACTTGCCGAGCTTCTTGTCCCGTAACAAGGCGCTCAACATGCGCACGAACGCCATCGTCGTGGACATCTCGCGGTCGCCGCTGCCCTGCAGCAGCGTCTCGAACGCGGAGAGCGGCGGCACCTCGAGTTTCGGTGCCTTGGCGACGCGCGCGGGCAGGTAACCGCCGAGGGCCTTCCGCCGCTCGTGCATGTACTGGATCTCGGGGCTCGCATCGTCGGGCTTGTAGAACGGCGCTTCGCCGATGCGGTCGTCGGGGATCGGGATGCGGTAGCGGTCGCGGAACTTCTTCAGCTGCTCGTCGCCGAGCTTCTTCTGTTGGTGCGTGAAGTTCTTGCCTTCACCCGCCTCGCCCATGCCGTAGCCCTTCACGGTCTTGGCGAGAATCACGGTGGGCTGACCCGTGTGATGCACGGCGGCGTGATAAGCGGTGTAGATCTTCTTCGGGTCGTGGCCGCCGCGGTTCAGCTGCCAGATGTCGTCGTCCGTCATGTTGGCGACCATCGCTTTCAACTCGGGATGGGCGCCGAAAAAGTGCTCGCGCGTGTAGGCGCCGCCGCGCGCCTTGTAGTTTTGGTAGTCGCCGTCGACCGCGCGTTCCATGCGCTCTAGTAACAAGCCTTTCTTGTCGCGCGCGAGCAATGCGTCCCACGCGTCGCCCCAGATCACCTTGAGCACGTTCCAGCCCGCGCCGCGGAAGGTGCCTTCCAGCTCCTGGATGATCTTGCCGTTGCCGCGCACCGGGCCGTCGAGGCGCTGGAGGTTGCAGTTCACGACGAACACCAGGTTGTCGAGCCCCTCGCGCGCTGCGAGTCCGATCGCCCCTAACGACTCGGGCTCGTCCATCTCACCGTCGCCCATGAACGCCCAGACCTTGCGGCCCTTCATCTCGGCGAGGCCGCGGTGCTCGAGGTACTTCATGAAGCGAGCGTGATAGATCGCCATGATCGGGCCGAGGCCCATCGACACGGTTGGGAACTGCCAGAAGTTCGGCATCAGCCACGGATGCGGATACGAGGAGAGGCCTTCGCCGCCGGTCTCTTGGCGGAAGTTGTGCAGCCGCTCTTCGCTGAGCCGGCCTTCGAGGAAGGCGCGCGAGTAGACGCCCGGCGACGAGTGACCTTGGATGTAGATGAGGTCGGCGCCTTCCGGATGCTCCGCGCCCTTCCAGAAATGGTTGAAGCCGACGTCGTAGAGCGTGGCGGCCGAGGCGAACGTCGCGATGTGGCCGCCGAGCTCGCTGCTCTCGCGATTCGCCTGCACGACCATCGCGAGCGCATTCCAGCGCACGAGCGAACGGATGCGGTGTTCGAGCCCAGGCTCGCCCGGCATCGTCGGTTCCTCACTCACGTGGATCGTGTTGAGGTAGGCGGTGGTCGCCTTGTACGGGAGATGCGCGCCTGAGCGGCGCGCCTTGTCGATCAAGCGTTCGATCAGGAAGTGGCCGCGTTCGACGCCGTCCGTGCGCAGCACGGAATCCAGCGCGTCGAGCCATTCCTGGGTCTCGTCCGCATCGATGTCGCGAGTCGGATCCGCCATCGCAGCGTTCCCTCCGGGCCAAGCAATAGCCCCACGTTCGGATGCGCCACAGCAATGCGTTACAGAAAGTTCGAGTCGTGGTGAAAAAGCATCTATATGGAGAATCGATGGATCGTCTCGTCGAGCAAGCGCTGTCCGAGAATATTGTCACCGCACTGACAATATTTCCGGAACGCGTAGAGTGGCTCGGGAGTGAGGGGAATCTGATGAGCGCATCACCCGTGGGGCCTGATAGAAGCGCGCCGCGTTACACGCCGGCCGGGGCTGCGCTTCACCAACTCGTGCGTGAGCTCGAACGTTTCGCGCAGGAGGGGCTCGCGCTTGGGCGACTCAGCGCGGCGCGGCTGGGCGTGTTGCACAGCCTCCTGCAGAGCCCGAAGACCGCGAGCGAGCTCGCGCGCGAACGTGGCGCGACGCGCCAGGCCACGCTGCGCGTGGTCGATGCGCTGCTCGCGGAGGGCTGGCTGCAGCGCGCGCCGAATCCGCGCCACCGCCGCGCGTCATTGTTGCGCGTGACCACGCTCGGCGCGCGCGTCCATCGCGAGGCTGCGCACGAACAGGCGCAGGCCTTGAATCGCATCGCGGAGAGCTGTGACAGCGCGGAGCTGTTCGCGGCGGTGCGACTGCTGCGGGCAGTGCGCGAGCGCTCGGCGCCGCGCGTCTAGCCGGGGAACCGCGCGCTGTTAGGGGCGCGGCGCCACCGGCCTGCGCACGAGTCCCTCCTGCGCGACCGAGGCCACGCGCACACCCGCCTGCGAATAGATCGCGCCGCGCGCGAAGCCGCGGGCGCCGAACGCGCAGGGGCTGTCCTGTGCGTAGAGCAGCCACTCGTTCGCGCGGAACGGGCGGTGGAACCACACCGCGTGATCGAGGCTCGCGGCCATGCCCGGTACGCCGCCGGTGCTCGGACGACCGTGGTGGCGCACGATCGTGTCGATCATCGACATGTCGGTCGCGTACGTGACGAAGCATTGGTGCAGCAGGCTGTCGCCATCGGGCAGCTCTCCGTCGGCGCGCATCCAGATCAGGTTCGGGTCAGGCCCGGGGTCGCCGCCGAGGTAGACGGGCAGGTCGACGAAACGGAAGTCGATCGGGGGCCCGCCGCGCTCGGCGCGCTCCGCCCAGTTCGCGATGCGCGCGCGGTTCTCCCGTATGCGCTCGTCGAAGGTCGGCAGGCTCTCGGGCGCCGGCGCCGGCGGCATCTCGTCCTGGTGCTCGAAGCCGTCCTCGGCCTGATGAAACGACGCCGACAGGTTGAGGATCGCCTGCCCGCGCTGAAACGCGACGACGTTGCGCGTCACGAACGATCTTCCGTCGCGCAGTCGATCGACCGTGTACACGACCGGCACGCTCGGATCGCCGGGTCGCAGGAAGTAGCCGTGCAGCGAGTGCGCCGGCAGCCGCTCGACCGTGCGCCCCGCAGCCATTAGGGCCTGCGACAGCACTTGTCCGCCGAACAGTCGCCCTACTTGCTGGCGCTCGTTCTGGCCGCGAAAGATGTTGAGCTCGATCTGTTCGAGATCGAGCAGCGCGCGGAGTTCGTCGAAGCGGTTCATGGCGCGCGCGTTTTAGCAGCTGGCCGGCGCATGCTCTCGCCCTCGCGAAGCGCCCGGGCTGCGCGCTCGGCTTGCGGCGCCCTCCGCCGCCGCGCGCCGGGGTAAGCTGCGCGCCCTCTTCGCAAGGAGTCACGGATGAAGACGCGTGCAGCGGTGGCGCGAGCGGCCGGTAAGCCGCTCGAGATCGAGGAGATCGAGCTCGCGGGGCCGAAGCCGGGCGAGGTCATGGTCGAGATCAAGGCGACCGGCGTGTGCCACACCGACGAGTTCACGCTCTCGGGCGCGGATCCCGAAGGCAAGTTCCCCGCGATCCTCGGTCACGAAGGCGCAGGCGTCGTCGTGGAGGTCGGCGCCGGTGTCACGTCGGTTGTGCCAGGCGATCACGTGATTCCGCTCTACACCCCCGAGTGTCGGCAGTGCAAGACCTGCACGTCGCGCAAGAGCAACTTGTGCACGGCGATTCGCGCGACGCAGGGGCAGGGCCTGATGCCCGACGGCACCAGCCGCTTCTCGGGCAAGGGCGGCACGATCTTCCACTACATGGGTACGTCGACCTTCGCGAACCACATCGTGCTGCCCGAGATCGCCGTCGCGCGAGTCCGCAAGGACGCTCCGTTCGAGAAGATCTGTTACATCGGCTGCGGCGTAACAACCGGCATCGGCGCAGTGATCAATACCGCGCGAGCGACGGCCGGCGCGAACGCCGTCGTGTTCGGCCTCGGCGGCATCGGCCTCAACGTGATCCAGGGGCTGAAGCTGGTCGGCGCGAACCGGATCATCGGCGTCGACCTGAACCCCGGGCGCCGCGCGATGGCCGAAGCGTTCGGCATGACGCACTTCGTGAACCCCCGCGAAGTGAAGGGCGACCTCGTCGCGCACCTGGTCGAGCTCACCGACGGCGGCGCGGACTACAGCTTCGAGTGCATCGGAAACGTCGAAGTGATGCGGCAAGCGCTCGAGTGCACTCATCGCGGCTGGGGTGAGTCGATCATCATCGGTGTCGCCGGCGCGGGCCAGGAGATCAAGACGCGTCCGTTCCAGCTCGTGACGGGGCGCGTGTGGAAGGGGACCGCGTTCGGCGGCGCGAGAGGGCGGACGGATGTACCGAAGATCGTGGACTGGTACATGGACGGGAAGATCCGCATCGACCCGCTGATTACGCATGTACTGCCGCTCGAGCGGATCAATGAGGCGTTCGAGTTGATGCGGTCGGGGGAGTCGATTCGGACGGTGGTGAGTTTCTAAGACGGCGGATGTCGCGGCGGTCGGGGACTCCGGCCGCGAGGAAGAAGATGAGAGGTTCGAGGCCGCCGTCGGCTCCGGCGGCCGCCGGCCTGCGGCGGCCATCTGTTCCTCCTCGGCCGGCGGCCGCC
>JANNKN010000558.1:0-2166 GCA_031396315.1 Deltaproteobacteria bacterium | reverse complement strand
CGATCTTCCGCGCCCGCCCCGGTATCGACGACGCGCCGACCCACAAGGCCGGAGAAGCGCTGAAGCGCGCCGCGCTCGCGGTGACGCCGCCGATCGTGGTCTCCGCGCTACGCAAGCTCACCCGCAGTTAGGGCGCGGGTTCGATCAGGGCCCAGCCCCCGCTGAAATCCAGTGGCACCACGAGGCCGCGTTCATCGCGGCTGAGATCGCGTGGCGGGCCGGCCGGGTCGAGAGGCACGAGCCGGTGCGCGCCCGCGAGTCGCAACCAAGCGCGTCCTTCGATGGGCTGCGCGCGCCAGAGAGGCGCGACGACACCCGTCGGGCAAGCGCGCGCGGCAGAGCTCACGAGAATCCGCTGCGAGCGCTCGAGCGGCTCGCCATCGAGGCTGGTGAACGCGACCGCGCCATCCGTCTGCGCATCGATGCGCACGCGCGAGAGCTCGACGGGCCCCTTCGAGAGTGCGCCAACAGCGAACTGCGAACGCGGCGTATCCACGCGGACCCAGCCCGCCGTGAAGTCGCGCACGATCTCGCCCGTGTCGGATTGCACACGCGTCGCGTCCGCGGCGACTCGGCTCTTCGAGAGATCCGTGACGCGTTCTCCGGAGCCAATCGCCGGTGAGCGAAGCCACGGGAGTTCCTTCACCGTCGGAAGCGCCAGCGAGACGCGGCTCTGCTCGAGCGTGCTCGGGATCGCAGCGAAGCGCTGCGGTGCACCGGCTTGCGCGTAGGCCTGATCGGCTGTCGGCGTGAGCACAAAGCGCTTGCGCGCGGCCGCGACGTCGCCGCGGCGAAAGATCATCGCGGCGGCGGGCATGAGCGCGATCGTGGCGGGGTCGCTAGCTGCGTTCCAGATCGAGGCCCGCGGCTTGCCGAAGGATTTCGAGTAGTACGCGAAGAGCATTAGGGCGTCCCAGTCTTGCAACGACGCGATGCTCGCCGTCCACAGATGCGCCGCGTAGCGTTCGCGCTGTAGCGGCTGGCCGTGGTTCCACTCGCTCACGGTGAGCGGTTTCCCCGCGACGTGGCCGGCCGCGATCCAGCCGAGGAGGCCTAACTGCTTGCGTGGGTCCGTGCGCAGCACATTGCCGGCGGCGTAGCTGTGGGCGTCGATGAAATCGCCTTGGCTGAGCGCGGCGAGTGCAATCGTGCTCGATGAGCCCCAATAACTCGTGAACGCGATCGGAACGCGCAGTCCGTCCTTGCGGAGATGGTTTCGCACACGCTGCGCGACGCCCTGCTCGAGATCTGCGAGCAGCAGCTTCGCGGGCCCAGGCTCCCAGGTTCGGCCGAGCGTGGCGCTCGGAATACCGGTGCTCGCCGCAAATGCCTCTGCGGCTTCGAGCAGCCGCGCGCGATGCCAGGGCGTGCCCTTGTCCGGCAGGAAGAGGTTCCCGTAGTGATGACTCAAGTCGTTCTCGTTGGTCACGAGCACTGCGGCGATCGCGGGATCCTCGCGATAGCGAAGGCCGGTGAGCGCGTTGCGATGGCCGAGGAATGCGTCCGCAAACGCGAGGGTGAGCGCTTCCAAGCGCGGATTCAGATAAAGGAATCCCTTCGCCTTCGGGGCGTCCTGGCCAACGCGCAGCTCCTCGAAGCCCGGAATGCCTTGATCCGGTCGGAACACGCGCCCCGTGTGAACGTCGAGCCATACGTAGACGCCCTGCTCCTTCAGCTTCGCGATCCAGCGATCGAGCTTTCGCATCGCGATCGGATCGAGCAGATCCGGGCCTTGCGCAGCGATCACGTTCGGCCGCACCCAACTCCCTGAATCGTGGTGATGGAGGCGCACGAGGTTGAAGCCGAGGCGCGCGATGCGCACGGCTTCAGCGTCGATCAGCGCATCGGGCGTCCGGAAGATTGCATCGGCGACGAGGTTCGTGCCCCAAAAGCGCGCGGCGGTGCCATCTTGGAACGCGAACGCCTCGCCGTTTGGGCGCACGAAGCCGTGACGCCCGGCCGGCTTGTGATTGAGGAAGCTGAGATCCGGCGTCTCGGTCAGCGGCGACGCTCGCCACTCCGCTTGCTCCGGCCCGCACTTCTTCACCTCGGGCTCGCCGGTTGCACTCATAGCGAGCAGCACGAGCAGCAGAGCCGCGCAGTTCTTCCTCACGACGAGCGCGACCGTGGCCCGCGCTGCTTCAGCGAGCGCGCGAGGCTGACGGG
>JANNKN010000515.1:0-3069 GCA_031396315.1 Deltaproteobacteria bacterium | reverse complement strand
AACATCTCGCCGATCCCGCGCGAGCCGCCGGTCACGAGCGCGACCTTGCCGCGCAAAGAGAAGAGCGATTCGAGCGAGATCGACATGCGGGGCTCCTTCGGGAGGAGCGCCACGATAACCGCACGCGGCGGAAGCGCGTGCGAACGCGGAGCCACGTCCCTGTGCGAGCATGCGCGGCGTGGAGGCCCGAGGAAGCATGCGAGTTCGAAGTGCCACGTTCGCCGTCGTTGCGATGGCGCTGTTGTCAGGTTGCGAAGGTGGCGAGAATCCGGCGAGTGTGCCTGCCGCCGAGACCGAGGCCGCTGCCGCGGGGCCCGACGCGAGCGGCTTCAGCGCGCCGAGCGCGATTACCGCGAAAGCGAATGCGGACTTCGGAGCGGCGCTCGCACTGGCCGACGCGATCGATTTCGAAGAAGCGCAGCGCGGCCTGATCGAGAGCGATGCCACGCAGACGATCGAATCTGCCACCGGCCGCAAGTGGAGCCAGCAGCAGTTCGCGTTCGTCACCGGCGACGCGCCCGAGAGCGTGAACCCGAGCCTCTGGCGCCAGGCGAAGCTGAACGGCACGCACGGGCTCTTCCAGGTTGCGGACGGGATTTATCAGGTGCGCGGCTACGACGCCTCGAACATGTCGTGGATCCGCGGCAAGACGGGCTGGGTCGTCGTCGACCCGCTGTCGAGCGTGGAATCCGCGGCCGCAGCCGTGAAGCTCGCGCGCAAGCATCTCGGGAGCGATCCCGTCGTGGCGGTGATCTTCACGCACAGCCACGTCGATCACTTCGCGGGCGTCGCGTCCGTAATGCCCGCGACGGGCGCCGAGCGGGTACGCGTGATCGCACCGCGCCGTTTCGTCGAAGAAGTCACGAGCGAGAACGTGCTCGCAGGAACGGCGATGGGGCGGCGCGCGACTTATCAATTTGGTTTCTCGCTGCCCTACGGCTCGCGCGGCTACGTCGACTCGGGCCTCGGCAAGCAGCCGCTCACCGGCACGTCGAGCTTCGCGATTCCGACCGACGCCGTGGATCACACGCCCCAGCCGATGACGATCGACGGCGTCGAGCTCGTGTTCCAGTACACGCCCGACTCCGAGGCGCCGGCGGAGCTCGCGTTCTATCTGCCCGCGCAGAAAGCTTACTGCGGCGCCGAGATCGTGAACCGCACCATGCACAACCTCTACACGCTGCGCGGCACCAAGGTGCGCGATGCGCTGAAGTGGAGCGGCTACATCGACGAGGCGATTCAGCGCTTCACCGACGTCGACGTCGTCTTCACGAGCCACACCTGGCCGGTGTTCGGGCACGCGCGCGCGGTCGACTTCCTGAAGGGCCAGCGCGACACGTACCGCTTCATCCACGATCAGACGCTGCGGCTCGCGAACCAGGGCGCGACGCCCCGCGAGATCTCCGAGCAGCTCGAACTCCCGCCCCAGCTCGCGAAGAGCTTCGCGAATCGCGGCTATTACGGAACACTGCGCCACAACGCCAAGGCCGTCTACCAGTTTTATTTTGGCTGGTACGACGCGAATCCGGCGAACTTGAATCCGCTGCCGCCCGCGCCGCTCGGCGCGAAATACGTCGAGGCCGTGGGCGGTGCGGCAGCGCTCAAAGAGAAGGCGCGCGCGGCGATCGCTGCGGGCGACTACCGCTGGGCCGCGACGCTGCTCGATCACCTCGTGTTCGCCGACGAGAGCGACGCGGAGGCGAAGCAGCTGCTCGCAAGCGCTTACGACCAGCTCGGTTATCAGGCCGAATCGGGCGTGTGGCGCGCGGTCTACCTGAGCGGCGCGAGCGAGCTGCGCCACGGCGTGCAGAAGCTCGACCTCACCGGCCGTTCGGCGTCCGCGATCCTCGGCCGCATCCCGCTCGATCTCTTCTTCACCGCGATGGCGACGCGCCTGAACGGCCCGCGAGCTGCCGAGAGCGACCCCATCACGCTCAACTTCGTTTTCACCGACGTCGGTGAGACCCACGTGCTCGACGTCGAGAACGGCGTGCTCCACCACTGGCAGCGCGCGGCGGATCCGGGCGCGGCCGTCACGGTGAAGCTCACGCGCGAGCTGTTCTTGAAGATGGTGACAGGGCAAGTCGGGCTGAAGGAGCTGATCCTCTCGGACGAGCTCGACGTGGACGGCAGCCGCGCAGAGCTGCTCTCGTTCTTCGGCCTCCTGGATCCGGTGGATGGCAACTTCGCGATCGTGACGCCGTAGCCGATCTCGTTCGCTCGCCTTCGGCTGGATGCGCGCTCAAATGCCGGTAAGGCGCGCGAGAGTTGCGGTTCTCGAAGAACGTCCTGGTGGCGCTGAATATTCCTTTGCGCTCGAGCAACCAAGGCCTCGCCAGCCGGGTTTCACGAAGCGAGGAGCGGCTCATGCGCAAGATCTTGGTGGTGCTCGTCGCCGTTGCAGCGTGCTTGGCGCCTGCGGCGGCATTGGCCGATCGAGGGTGGCGTGGCCGCGGCGGATGGCATCACCCGCACCACCGGTATCACCCCCGCGTCGCGTTCGGGTACGGCGCGCCACTCTGGTGGGGGGCCCCGGTGTTGGGGTGGGGGTACGGCTGGGGGTGGCCGCCGCCGGTCGTCGTTCGCGAGCGCGTGATCGAGCGCGAGCCGCCCGTGTACATCGAGCGCGGGCGCGACGACGCGCTGCCCGAAGCCAACGCGCAAGCGAGCGCTTGGTACTTCTGCCGCAGCGAGAACGCCTACTACCCGGACGTGGAGCGATGTCCGGAAGCCTGGATCCCCGTACCTGCGAGGTCCGAATGACGCTGCAAATCGCCAAGCTCTCGGCCGCGGCGCTCGCCGCAGTGTCGCTCTCCGCATGCGTCAGTCCGCCGGTCGGACCGAGCGTGCTCGTGCTGCCGGGCAGTCGCAGCGACTTCGCGACGTTCCAAGACGACGACGAGTTGTGTCTCGACTTCGCCGCGCAGCGCGCCGGCTCGAGCGGCAAGGCACAAGACGCGATCGTGCGCGACGCGGCCGTCGCGACCGCGGTCGGCGCGGCAGCAGGCGCTGTGATCGGTGCGGCGGCGGGAGACGCGGGCGACGGCGCAGCGATCGGCGCCGGCGCGG
>JANNKN010000498.1:0-2212 GCA_031396315.1 Deltaproteobacteria bacterium | reverse complement strand
CCGTCGGCGATCAGCATCACGCCGATCAAAAGCAGGAACGAGAGCGCGAGCATCTTCATCGTGGGATGGCGCTCGATGAACGTGCTGATCGAGGTGGCGAAGACCAGCATCACGGCGACCGCGATCACCACCGCGGTGATCATGATCTCGAGGTGCTTCACCATGCCGACGGCCGTAATCACCGAGTCGAGCGAGAACACGATGTCGAGCAGCACGATCTGCGTGAGGATCGACGCGAAGCCCGCGACGGCTCTCCCGCCGTCCGCGCCGTGCTCTTCGCCCTCGAGCTTGTCGTGGATCTCCCAAGTCGCTTTCGCGACCAGGAACAGCCCACCGATCAACAAGATCAAGTCGCGGCCGCTGAAGGCGTGCTCCAGCGCCGAGAACAGCGGCTGCGTCAGGCCCATCACCCCAGCTGATCGCGAGCAAGAGGACGATGCGCATGCCCATCGCGAGCAACAGGCCGATGCGGCGCGCGCTCGCCTGCTGCGCCACGGGCAACTTGCCGACCAAGATCGAGATGAACACGATGTTGTCGATGCCGAGCACGATCTCGAGCCCGGTCAGAGTGAGCAGCGCGATCAGGTTCTCAGTGGTGAACAGCTCGGCCATGGTGCGCGCGATCCTCCCTTACCAACCCAGTATGTACGCGAAGATCAGCGGTGCGACGATCGTGGCGTCGCTCTCGATTACGAAGCGCGGAGTATTCACGTCGAGCTTGCCCCAGGTGATCTTCTCGTTGGGCACGGCGCCCGAGTAAGAGCCGTAGCTGGTGGTCGAGTCGCTGATCTGGCAGAAGTAGCCCCAATAAGGACAGGGGCGGCGCAGGTCCTGATGGATCATCGGGACGACGCAAATCGGGAAGTCGCCGGCGATGCCGCCCCCGATCTGGAAGAAGCCGACCGTGCGCAGCGCTTGATCGCCCGAGATCGCGCGCAGCTCGACGACGCCTTCGTCGTGGGAGCCCTCCACCTCGGGCAGCTCCTCGAGCGTCTTGCCCATCGTCGTGTGCAGATACCAGCGCGCGAGCGCGCCCATCGTCTCGAGGCCGCCCTTCACCGTGGTGTAATTCTTGATGTCGCCCGAGAGCACGTGCGAAACAAAGATGTTGCCGAGCGTCGAGTCCTCCCAGCCCGGCACGAAGATCGGCAGATCCTTCTCGCATGCGGCGACGAGCCAGGAATCCTTGGGATCGATCTGGTAGCTGTCGCGCACGCGGCCTTCCCGCAACAACTGGTAGAAGAACTCGTACGGGAAAAAGCGCTCGCCGCGCTGCTCGGCGCGCGTCCACAAATCGAGAATCGGCTTCTCGATCGCGCGAAAGGCCTCGGCCTCGGGGATGCAGGTGTCGGTGACGCGGTTGCGCCCGGCCCGCTCGAGCGCCTTCTCGTCGGCGGGCGACAGATCGCGGTAGTTCGGGATGCGCGTGTAGTGATCGTGGGCGACGAGGTTGAAGAGATCTTCCTCGAGATTCGCGCCCGTCGAGCAGATCGCGTGCACCTTCCCCTGGCGGATCATCTCCGCGAGCGATTTGCCGAGCTCCGCGGTGCTCATCGCCCCCGCGAGCGTCACGAGCATGCGGCCGCCGCCAGCGATGTGCGCCTCGTAGCCCTTCGCGGCATCGACCAACGCGGCCGCATTGAAGTGCTTGAAGTGCGTCTCGATGAAGCTGCGAATCGGCATGACATCCCCCAACCCAACCGACGGAGAAAGGCGGGCGGAGGGGAGCGGAAAGGCAGAATCGGCGCAATAGCGCGCCGCGCGACGCAGCGCGGGCTCGGCTATGCGGACGCGAAGGCGCGCAGCTTGTCGGGGTTGCGCACCACGAGTACGTGCGCGATCGCGCCGCTCGCCACCGTCTCGAACGCGATCGCGGCGAAGGGCGCCGATCGCGTCGCGAACACGAGACCGGCCGCGCCGTTGATGCGGCGCGGCTCGATCGCGCGAATGCCGCGCGCCTTGCGCAGAACGCCCGCGAAGAAGCGCGCGATGCGATCGGCGCTGCGGATCGGCCGCAGCGCGGCGACCACGCGGCCGCCGCCGTCGGAGAGCAGCAGCGCGTCGTCCGTCAGCAGCGAGGCGATCGCGCGCGCATCGCCGGCCGCGAGCGCGGCGCGGAACGCCCGTACGCGCTCCTCTGGCGCCGCTTCGAGCGCGCGCGCTCCACTGGCCGCGGCGAGCTTGCGCCGCGCTCGCGCGAGCGCCTGACGGC